>NZ_JBEZJQ010000011.1:46773-69400 GCF_040653135.1 Actinomadura sp. NPDC048021 | reverse complement strand
GTGGCGGTCTGATTAGCCCGGGGGGCCTGTCCCCCCCCCGGGCGGCCGCCCGCCCCCCCCCGGGGGCGCGGCGCGGGGGTTGGTTTCCCGCGGCCCCCGGAGCGGTGGGGCGATCGGTCAGCAGGTGCCGAGCATCGTGGTGAGGGCGCTCCTCTCCGAGCTGTCCACCGTCAGGCCCCAGGACCACTTCACCTGGATCCAGGCCCGGGCGTAGGTGCAGCGGAAGGAGGTGACCGAGGGCTGCCACTCGGCCGGGTCCTTGTCGCTCTTCGCCTGATTGACGTTGTCGGTCACCGCCCACAGCTGGGGGCCGGCGAGGTCGTTGGCGAACGACTGGCGGCGGGAGGTCGTCCAGGACCAGGCGCCGGACGCCCACGCCTCGGAGAGCGGCACCATGTGGTCGATGTCCAGGTCGGACGCCTGCGTCCAGGTGGCGCCGTCGTAGGGCGAGAACCACCTGCCGGACGTCGCGGCGCACGCGGAGTCCGTGGTGACGTTCGTGCCGTCCCGCTTCAGGACGGTCTCGCGGGTGTTGCACGTCCCGGAGATGGTGATCCAGTGCGGGAACAGGGAGCGGTCGTAGGTGCTCCCGTGCGACTCGGCGGCCACGGTCAGGGTCGCCAGGCGGCTCGCGGCCGTGGCGGCGGACGGGATGCCGGGCGGGGTCGCGGACGCGGGCGAGGCCGCCGTGCCGAGCAGGGCCGCGCTCAGGGCGGCGGGGAGCGCGAACGTGAGAAGTCGTCGCATCGGGATGCCTTTCCGCGGTCGTCCCCGGGCCGGGGCTGGAACCCCGAGGGGGAGCGGGAACGACGGCACTGCGACGGTGACATTTTCGACAAATACGAATAAATGTCACGCTTTGCTCATGCGCACTGCCGCCGTTGGTCGGAAGCTGACGTCTATCGCCGACCGAAGGCCTCTGAGCTGCGACGAAACAGGCGCTGCCGCTTCCGTGACGGCGGATGAAGAGTTGTTGAACTCCGGGCCCATCCCCGGGCAAAGCCCGGTTCGGGCGCGAGGCAAGGCGCCCGGAGCTCCACAATCGCGAGAACGCCTTCGGCGTCGTCCCAGAGGCGGCGGGCGAGCGCGCCGCCGCCTAGCGGGCCGCGCCGAAGCGGGCGCGTCCGCCCGAGATGACCGTCGTCCCGTCCACGGCCGCCTCGAACAGGACCGCTCCGCCGTCGCCGTCCCGCCAGGTGCTCACCTGGAGCGCGTCGCCGGGGAAGACGGGTGCCGCGAAGCGGCCTTCGAGCTCGGCCAGGTCGGCGGGGTGGGCGCCGAGGGACTCGGCGAGCGGGAGGGTGACGGCCGCGAGCGTGCACAGGCCGTGCATGATCGGGCGCGGCATCCCGGCCGCCTTCGCCGCCTCCGGATCGATGTGCAGGTGGTGGCGGTCGCCGAGCAGCCGGTAGAGCGCCGCCTGCCGCGACGCGGTGGCGACGGTCAGCACGCCGTCCGGGACGGCCTCGGGACGGCGGCGCGACGACGGGCCCCGCTCGCCCCCGAAACCGCCGCTCCCCGGCGCGAACAGCGACCACGTCGCCTCGAAGTACTCGCTCTCGACCGCCACGTCGAAGACGGCCGCGGAGCCCTTGTCCCACACGTCGGTGACGCGTGCGCTCATCTCCACCGAGCCGGAGCGCGGCAGCGGCTTCAGGACGCGGAGGCGCTGCGTCCCGTGAACGGCCGTCCGCACGTCGAACGCGCCCGCCGAGCCCAGGACGTCCGGCGCCCACTGGGCGAGGGTCAGCACGAACGTCGGCAGGACGCGCAGCCTCTCCTCGAACACCAGGTCGAGGTCCGCGGCCCCCGCCCCCACCGCGAGCGCGTAGAGGATGGGCCGCGTCTCGTCGTAGGCCACCGTCCGGGCGCCGAGCGACCGCCCCTGCCACTCATGGGCCCGGATGCAGCCGGTGGGGGGACGACCCCCCACACCCCCCGGTTCGCTCCGCTCATTCATTCGTCCGCTCCGAGGATCAGGCCGCTGGTCGGGACGCCCGTGCCGGCGGTGACGAGGACGTTGTGGACGTCCCCCGGCTGGTTCACCGAGGTGCCGCGCACGAGCCGGACGGCCTCGGCGATGCCGTTCATCCCGTGGATGTAGGCCTCGCCGAGCTGGCCGCCGTGGGTGTTGACCGGGAGCCGGCCGTCGAGCTCCAGGTTGCCGTCGGCGACGAAGTCCTTGCCCTCGCCCTTCGCGCAGAAGCCCAGCTCCTCCAGCTGCGGGAGGACGAGCGGCGTGAAGTGGTCGTAGAGGATCGCGGCCTGGACGTCGGCCGGGGTGAGCCGCGACTGCCCGTAGAGCTGCCGTCCCACCAGGCCCATCTCCGGGATGCCGGTGATCTCCGAGCGGTAGTAGCTGGTCATCATGTGCTGGTCGTTGCCGGACCCCTGCGCCGCGCCCCAGATCACGGCGGGCCGGTGCGGGAGGTCGCGGGCGCGCTCGGCGGAGACGACGACGAGGGCCTGACCGCCGTCGCTCTCCTGGCAGCAGTCCAGCAGCCGGAGCGGCTCGGCGATCCACCGGGACGCCTGGTGGTCCTCCAGCGTGATCGGCCGCCCGTAGAACCACGCGGCCGGGTTCGCGGCGGCGTGCCTGCGGTCGACGACGGCGATGCGGCCGAAGTCCTCGCTGGTCGCGCCGTACTCGTGCATGTAGCGGCGGGCGAACATCGCGACCCACTGGGCGGGGGTCGAGAGCCCGAACGGGTTCATCCACGCGTAGGCGGCGCTGTCGGCGCTGACGTCCATCGGGCGGTCGGCCTGCCCGAGGCCGTAGCGGGTGCCGGACCGCTCGTTGAACGCGCGGTAGCACACGACGACGTCGGCGACGCCGGTCGCGACGGCCATCGCCGCCTGCTGGACGGTGCCGCACGCCGCGCCGCCGCCGTGCCCGATCCGGGAGAAGAACTTCAGCTCGCCGATGCCGAGGTTGCGCGCGATGTGGATCTCGGAGCTGGTGTCGGCGGTGAAGGTCACCATGCCGTCCACGTCGGACGGCTGGAGCCCCGCGTCCACGATGGCGGCGAGGACCGCCTCGCAGGCCAGCCGAAGCTCGCTGCGGCCCGACTCCTTGGAGAACTCGGTGGCGCCGATCCCGGCGACCGCGGCCGCCCCTGGCAGCACGCTCATGCGCCGCTCCCCTGTGCTTCGACGGCCCGCGCTTCGACGGCCTGTGTTCCCGCGGCGGGCAGTTCGACCACGACGGTGCCGGTGACGTGCGGGCCGATCGCGTTGACGCCGCGCACGGCGATCTCGACCCGGCGGCCGGAGTCGTCCTTGGCCGCGACCGTCCCGGTCAGCACCATCGTGTCGCCCGGGTAGTTGGGCGCGCCCAGCCTGATCCTGATCGCCTTCACGACGGCGGCGGGCCCGGCCCAGCTCGTCACGTACCGGTCGACGAGCCCGTTCGTCGTCAGGATGTTCATGAAGACGTCCCGGGAGCCGCGCTCGACGGCGAGCGACGGGTCGTGGTGGACGTCCTGGTAGTCGCGGCTCGCCAGCGCGGTCGCGACGATCATCGTGCGGGTCAGGGGGATGCTCAGCTCGGGGAGCTCCTCCCCCACCGCCACCTCCTCGTATCCCCGGCTCACCACATCCCCGGTCACAGGGCCGCCCCCAGGAGCTCCAGGTCGAAGGACGCGCCGCCGAGCGTCCCGGAGATCTGCTTGCCCCACAGGAAGTGGCGGTGCACCGGGTAGTCGACGTCCACGCCGATGCCGCCGTGCAGGTGCTGGACGCGGTGCACGACGTTCAGCCCGCCCTCGTCCGACCACCACTTGGCGACCAGGACGGCGCTCTCGGCGTCCTCCCCGGCGTCGATCAGCGACAGGGCGTGCCCGAGGCAGACGCGCAGCGCGTCGATCTCGATGTAGCAGTCGGCGAGCTGGTGCTGGGCGGCCTGGAAGGTGGCGAGCGGGCGGCCGAACTGCTCGCGGCCCGACAGGTAGTCGGCGGCCATGCGCAGCGCGCCCTCCGCGACGCCGACCTGGACGGCGGCCAGGGACACGCGGGTCAGCCGCAGCGCCGTGGCGAGGGCGCCGTCCGGAAGGGCGTGCGCCGGAGCGCCGTCGAGGGTCAGGTGCCCGGCGGCGTCGCGGCTGGTGGTCTCCGCGCGCTCCCACGCCACACCGGCGGCCGAGGTCTCCAGCAGGAACAGGCCGGGCCCCTCCGGCGAGACGGCCGAGACGAGGACGTGGCTCGCTCCGAACGGCGTCGGGACGGCGGCCTTCGTGCCGGTCAGCAGCCAGTTCGCGCCGTCGCGGACGGCGGCGCAGCGCGGCGCCGCGGGGTCGGCGGGGGCGAACTCCTCCAGCGCGACGGTCGGCCGCGACGTCCCGTCCGCGAAGGACGCGGGGACGTCCTCGCCGTGCGCGGCGAGCGTGAGCGCGGCGACGACGGCGGGCCAGACCGGGACGGGGGCGACGGTGCGGCCCTGCTCCTCCAGCAGGACGGCCAGGCCGGCGGCGCCGAGGCCCGCGCCGCCCGCGGCCTCGGGCAGCGCGACGCCGAGCAGGCCCGTCTCGCCGAGCTCGGCCCACAGGCCCTCGTCGTACCCGCGCTCGGACGCCTCGGCGTCCTTGATCCGCGCCTGCGTGGCGCGGTCGGTGAAGATCTGCCGGGCGAGGTCCCTGACCGCCTCCAGCTCTTCGCCAAGCGTGAAGTCCATCAGCGCTCCTTGACAGTGTGGGACGGTCCGGCGGGGCGGAACGCCGGCAGGGACAGGTCGGGGTCCGGGTCGATCCAGTCGAGGACGACGGGCATGCCGATCTCGACGTCCTCCGGCGCGACCCCGGTCATGTTCGCGATGAGGCGCGTCCCCTCGGCCAGCTCGATCACGGCGACGACGAGCGGGTAGTCGAACGCGGGGTGGCGCGGGTGGTGGTTGACGACGTAGCTGTAGACGTGGCCGTCGCCCGACGCCTGGACGGTGTCCCAGTCGAACGAGCCGCACTGCGGGCAGCACGGCCCCGGCGGGTGCCGCAGGGACTTGCAGTCGGCGCAGCGCTGGATGACGAGCCGGTGCTCGCGCGCCGCCTCGAACCAGAACGCGTTGTCCAGGTTGATCGCCGGGCGCGGGCGCAGGGCCTTCTTCTCAGCGGGCTTCTCCGCCGGCCCCGGGGCGGGCTTGTCGGCGGGGCGGAACCGCAGGAGGCGCCACCGCTGCGTGGCGACGACCTCCCCCGCCCCGTCCCGGTAGGTCTTGACGGTGCTGACGAAGCGTCCCGCGCCGAGCGCGGTCTTCTTCTCCGGGGAGATCGACTCGACGGTCTCCTCGACGCTGACGCGGTCGCCCGGCACCAGCTCCCGGTGGAACTCGAACTCCGAGTCGGTGGCGACGACGGAGGTGTAGCCGCCCTCGGCCAGCAGCTCGGTCAGCTCGTCGGGGCCCGCGGGGTCGGCGCGGACGGACGCGGCGTACCCGCGCATCGTCCACGCCTGCATCATCGACGCGGGCGCCACGACGCCGTCGCGGCCGGTCGCCCGGGCGGCCTCCTCGTCCAGGTAGACGGGGTTGCCGTCCTCCATGGCCTCGACCCAGTGCCGGATCATGGGGACGTTCACCGGGTCCTGCCCGTCCCGCCGCGCGCCGTAGGGCCGCCCGACCCACGCCCGGAGCCGCGCCTCGTACTCCTCGCCGTTCCCGCTCATGACCGCCTCGACCTCGGCAGACCCAGTCCCTGGACGGCGACCATGTCGCGCAGCACCTCGTTGACGCCGCCGCCGAAGGTGTTGACGATGCCCTGCCGCGACAGCTGCTCGATCTGCCCGTGCAGTACGGCCCCCGGCGACTCGGGGCGGATCCGGCCGGCGGCGCCGAGGATCCCGGTCAGCGTCCGCTGGACGTCGATGTGCGTCTCGGTCCCGTAGGACTTGGCGGCGCCGGCCTGCGCGCCGGTCAGCGTCCCGGCCTCCACCGCCATCGTCATCTTCCAGTTCATCAGCCGCATCGCCTCCAGCCGGGCGTGCGTGCGGGCGAGGTCGGCCCGCACCCACGGCAGGTCGATCACCCCGTTCCCGCGCGCCCAGTCGCGGACGTCCTCCCACAGCCGGATCATCCGGCCGCCGAGCGCGGCGAGCCCGATGCGCTCGTGGTTGAGCTGCGTGGTGATCAGGCTCCAGCCGCCGTCGACCTCCCCGACCACCGACGACGCGGGGACCTGGACGCCGTTGTAGTACGTCGCCGTGACGACCATCCCGCCGACCGTCGGGATCGGGCTCCAGGAGAACCCGTCGGCGTCGGTCGGGACGATCAGGATCGAGATGCCCTTGTGCTTCGGCGCGTCCGGGTCGGTGCGCGCCGCGAGCCAGATGTGGTCGGCGGTGTTGGCGCCGCTGGTGAAGACCTTGCTGCCGTCGATGACGTACCGGTCGCCGTCGCGGACGGCCCTGGTGCGCAGCGAGGCGAGGTCGGTCCCGGCGTCGGGCTCGGTGTAGCCGATCGCGAAGACGATGTCGCCCGACAGGATGCCGGGAAGGTACCTGCGCTTCTGCTCGTCGGTGCCGAACCGCATCAGCGTGGGGCCGACCGTGTTGACGGTGACGAACGGGAACGGCAGCCCGGCGCGCTGCACCTCGTCGAAGAACACGTACTGCTCGGCGATCGACCTGCCCTGCCCGCCGTACTCCTCCGGCCAGCCGTAGCCGAGCCAGCCGTCGTTGCCGAGCATCTTGACGATCTCGCGGAACCGCTCGCCGCCCACGCCCTGCTCGCCGGCGCGGCGCCGCACGTCCTCGGGCAGCAGGCCCGCGAAGTACGCCCTCAGTTCCGCGCGCAGCTCGCGATGCGCCTCGGACTCACGCAGATCCATACATGCCCTTTCTCGGTCAGGGGAGGAAGCGCCCGCGGCCCGCGGCGGTGAACTCCTCGCGGAGCGCGGCCTTGTCCGCCTCGGTCATCGGGACGTACTCCGGCGAGCCCCGGCCCGCCCACCGGAACACGGGGTCGGACGTGCGCCAGCCGTCGAGCTGCAGCTCCTTCTTCTTGAGCTTTCCCGACCCGGTCGTCGGCAGCGCGTGCGAGACGCGCACGAAGCGCGGCGCCCCCTTGGTGCCGAGGTCGTCCTGGCGGGCCAGGAAGGCGGGCAGGTCCAGGTCCTCGAACGCGACGCCCTCGGGGATCTCGATCGCCGCCATCACCTGGTCGCCGGAGCGCGGGTCCGGCACCCCGAACGCGACCGCGTCCACGATCTTCGGGTGGCGGCGGACGACGTTCTGGGTGAGCAGCGCGGAGATGTTCTCCGAGTCCACCCGGATCCAGTCGCCGGACCTGCCGCCGAAGTACAGGAACCCGTCGCCGTCGACGTAGCCGAGGTCGCCGGTCCAGTACCACCCGTGCCTGACCCGCTCGGCGTCGGCCTCGGGGTTGTTGTAGTAGCCCTCGAACCTGGCCGCGCCGTGCACATCGACGATCTCCCCGACGGCGGCCTCGGCGTTGGTGACGCGGCCGTGCCGGTCCAGCACGGCGGGCGCGCAGGTCTCGCGCGTCTCGGGGTTGACGACGCGGACGCCGTCGTGGGCGGGGCGGCCGAGCGCGCTCGGCGGCGCCTGCGGATCCCGTTCGATCATGCCGGCGCTCTCGCTGGACCCGTAGCCCTCGACCAGCCGCGCGCCGAAGCGGCGCAGGAACTCGGCCTTGTCCTCGGGGGACGCCTCCGTCCCGAACCCGTGCGTCAGCGTGTTGTCGCCGTCGTCCGGCTTCTCGGGGGTGGCGAGGACGTAGCCGATGGCCTTGCCGACGTAGGTGAAGAACGTCGCGCCGTAGTAGCGGACGTCCGGCAGGAACCCGGACGCGGAGAACCTCCTCGCCAGGACGACGGTCGCGCCGACCGCGAGCGACGGCGCCCACAGCGCCATCAGCGCGTTGCCGTGGAACAGCGGCATCGGGCAGTAGCTGACGTCCTCGCGCCTGACGTCGTACTTGGCGCTGTTGTTCCGGCCGAGCTCGGCGAGCCGGCCCTGCGAGCAGCGCGCCGCCTTCGACGCGCCGGTCGTGCCCGAGGTGAACAGCAGGAGCATCTGCGTCTCCGGCGTGATCGACGCATCGGGCTCGGGCTCGCAGGCGTGGGCGGCGACCAGGGCCGGGTAGCCGTCGTCGTCGACCAGCAGGAAGCGGTCACGCGGGACGCCGATGTCGAGGCCGTCCAGCAGCTCCAGCCCGGCCCGGTCGGTGACGACGAGCTGGAGGTCGGTGTGCCGGACCTCCTGCTCCAGGTAGGCGCCGGTCCGGGTGGAGTTGATGCCGACGATCGTCGCGCCGCCGAGCGCCGCCGCCCCGAGCCACAGGACGTACTCCGGGACGTTCTCCAGCAGGACGCCGATGTGGAACGGCCCGTCCCGGCGCAGGTCGCGGGCGAGCGACGCGCGGGCCGCGCTCTCCCGGACGACCTCGTCCCAGGTCCACGTCCGCTCGCGGCTGCGCAGGCCGGGCCGGGCGTCGCCCAGCCGGGCCAGCAGCATCGCCGCGATGGTCTCGTCACGCACCCGCGGCACCCCAGGCCGGCTCGGTGGACAGGACGCAGTGGGTGCCGCCGTAGATCGCGGTCATGCACTTGTTGCAGTGGATGCACAGCGACTCGGTCGCGGGCTCGTCCTTGATTCGATTGATCAGGTCGGGCTCGCGCAGGAGGGCGCGGGCCATCGCGACGAACTGGAAGCCCTCCGCCATCGCGGTGTCCATGCCCGCCCGGTCGGTGACGCCGCCCAGCAGGATCATCGGCAGCTTCACCGCCGCGCGGATCTGCCGGGCGTCCCTCAGCAGGTAGAGGTCCTCGTAGGGGTAGGACTTCAGGAAGTGCTTGCCGATCAGCTTGATCCCGAGCTTGGTCGGCTGCTTCATGACGGAGGCGAACTCGTGCAGCGGCGCGTCGCCCTTGAACAGGTACATGGGGTTGAGCAGGGAGCTGCCCGCGGTCATCTGGAGCGCGTCGACCGTGCCGTCGGCCTCCAGCCACCGGGCGACCTGGATGGCCTCGTCGATCCAGAAGCCGCCGGGCACGCCGTCGTCCATGTTGAGCTTCGCGGTGATCGCGATGCGGTCGCCGACGGCGTCGCGGACGGCGCGGCCGATGTCGCGCGCCAGCCGGGCGCGGTTCTCCAGCGACCCGCCGTACTCGTCCTTGCGGTGGTTGACCTTGGGGCTGAGGAACGAGCTCGTCAGGTAGTTGTGCCCCATGTGGATCTCGATGGAGTCGAACCCCGCCTCGACCGCCATCCGGCCCGCGCGGCCGTGCGCCTCGACGACGCGCTGGAGGTCCGCGTGGGTGGCGGCCCTCGCGACGGTCTGCGTGGTCAGGTGGAAGTGGCGGCTGGGCGCGAGCGCGGGGAGCCCGTTGCTCTTGGGGTTGGCGACCGGGCCGGCGTGCCCGATCTGCGCCTGGACGGCCGCCCCCTCCGCGTGCACGGCGTCGGTGAGCCTGCGCAGGCCGGGCATCGCCTCGTCCCGCCAGTGGATCTGCCGGCGGTCGGTGCGGCCCTCGGGCGCGACCGCGCAGTACGCGACGGTGGTCATCCCCACACCGCCGCGCGCGTGCCGGACATGGAAGTCGATCAGCGCGTCGGTGACCTGGCCGTCCTTGGTCAGCCCCTCGTACGTCGCCGCCTTGATCGTGCGGTTCCGCAGCGTGACCGGGCCGAGTTTCGCGGGCTCGAACACGTCGGGCTTCGGGGCGGTTGCCGGGGGGTGCGGGGGGTCGCCCCCCCGCAGGCGGGTCGGGTGATTCATCGAAAGTCCTCCATCCGGACTAGACGTTAATCAGCGGGATGTCCGGGCACTCCGGACATCCCGCTGACTGGGAGCGACGGGCCGCCTCCGGTGGCGCCGCTAGGCGTCCCGGCGCAGCGCGGCGGCGATCTGGTCGGCCTGGGACTGCTGCTCCACGAGCTGGCGCAGCAGCCACAGGCGCAGGACGCGGGTCACGGCGGCGGCCAGGTAGAGGGCCGCGCCGAGGACGGCCACCGCCAGGAAGCCGATGGCGAGCGTCTGCAGCGAGCCCACGTCCCGCAGGTCGTCCTTGGTGAGCGAGACGTTGTAGGCGACGAGGGTCCCGGCGACGCCGGCGACCATGGCCAGGATCCCGGCGATCCGCGCCGCCCCGTCGAACCGGGACCCGTCGGTCTTCAGCCGCTGCTTCGCGACGTCGTCCTTGAACTGCTGGCGCCGTTCCTCAGTGAGCATGATGGGGTCAACCTCCCAGGTAGTCGCTGGACAGCCGGTCTTCGATCTCGGCGGGCGGGCCGGCCGCCACCACGCGCCCGTGCAGCATCAGCGCGGCGGTGTCGGCGATCGGCAGGACGGCGCGGGCGAACTGCTCCGCGACCAGCACCGACAGGCCGCCCTCGACCAGCTCGGCGACCGTCTCGTACATCCGGGTGACGATCATGGGCGCGAGGCCCATGGACAGCTCGTCGAGCAGCAGCACCGCGGGGTCGCTGCCGAGCGCGCGCGACAGCGCGAGCATCTGCTGCTCGCCGCCGGACATGGATCCGGCGAGCTGGTGGCGGCGCTCGCCGAGGATCGGGAAGCGAGCGTAGGCCCGCTCCTCCAGGTCCTCCAGCCGGGCGCCGGTCCCGGTGGCGGCCCACAGGTTCTCCCGCACCGTCAGGTTGGGGAAGATCCCGCGGCCCTCGGGGATGGCGCAGACGCCGAGGCGCGCCGCGTCCTGCGCCGAGACGCCGTTCACCCTGCGCCCGGCGAACAGCAGGTCCCCGCCGGTCGGCGGGTGCAGGCCCGCGCACACCCGCATCGTGGTCGACTTGCCTCCGCCGTTCGGGCCGAGCAGCGCCAGCAGCGAGCCGGGCCGCAGCGCCAGGTCGACGCCGTGCAGGACCTCGATGGCGCCGTAGCCCGCCCGGATCCCCCTCAGTTCGAGCAGCGGTTCCGGGGACGCGGCGGCGGCCGGTCCGGTGGTCGTGTCCGGTTCAGGCATGACTCGCCTCCTCGGTGCCGATGTAGGCGGCGATGACCTCCGGCGACTCCTTGATCTCCCGCGGGGAGCCGGAGGCGATCAGCGCGCCGTAGTCGAGGACGTGGATGGTCGAGCACAGCCGCATGACCAGCGGCAGGTCGTGCTCGACCAGGCAGATCGCGAGCCCTTCGGCGGCGAGGCCGGTGAGCATCCCGGCGAACGCCTCCGTCTCGCGCTCGGTCTGGCCGGAGGCGGGCTCGTCCAGCAGCAGCACGCGCGGCGAGGTCATCAGCGCGCGCGCCACCTCCACGACCCGGGCCCGCCCGATCGGGATGTCGGACACGTCGCGGTCGGCGACGTCCGTGAGGCCCGTGCGCTCCAGGACGCGGTCGGTCTCCTCGTCCAGGTCGAACCGTTTGCGGGTCGTGGCGCGCAGGACGTCGCCCGCGACGCGGACGTTGTCGCGCACGGACAGCGACAGGAACAGCTCCAGCCGCTGGAACGTCCGCGCCATGCCGCGCCGGGCGCGCCTGGCCGGGGACAGCCGGGTGATGTCGTCCCCGTCCAGGAGCACCTGGCCGGACGCGGGCCTCTGCAGGCCGGTGATGGTGTTGAACATCGTGGTCTTGCCCGCGCCGTTCGGGCCGATGAGCCCGGTGATGCGGCCTTCGTCCATGGTGAGGCTCACGTCGTCCACCGCGGTGTTGCCGCCGAACCGGACGGTGACGCCGCGGGTCGCGAGCAGGGGCGGGCTCTCAGGCATTGACCGTTCCCTTCAGGCCGAGTTCGCGGTCGAGGCGGACGCGCAGTTCGTCGGTGTAGGGCTCGTCCACGCCGGCGAGCTCCAGCGGCACCGGGCGGGCCTTGCGCCCCTCCTCCAGGTAGGCGCGGCCCACGGCGGGCAGCAGCAGGACGACGCACAGCGCGGCCAGCGCGAACGTCCACGTGCCGATCACGCCGGTCAGCGCGAGGACGTACAGGACGGCGCCGAGCGCCCCCGCCCCGAACAGCGGCGGGCGCGCGGTCCGGATCGCCCGGTAGCCGTCGACGAGGTCGTGGACGAACCCGCTCGGGTTCCGGCCGACGCCCATCCCGACCAGCGCCGTCCCGACGAGGACGAGGTGGCCGAGTGCCCGGTAGACGGTGGCCATGCCCTCGTTCTCCAGGGCCAGGTCGCCGAGCGTGGAGACGAGGACGGCCGAGCCGACGCCCGCCATCAGCCCGCCGAACAGGGCGCCGCTGAGGTAGCCGATGCCCGCCACCACGACGAGCATGAGCAGGGCGAGGCTGCCGGTGAACGAGAAGTTCTCCTGCGCGACGGTCCCGGTCGCCGCCGACATCAGCACGCCGCCGAGCCCCGCGATCGCCGCGGAGATCATGAAGACGCTGAGCTTCAGCCGGACGAGGTTCTGCCCGAGCATCGCCGTCGCCGCCGGGCTGTCCTTCATCGCCGCGAGGCGCCGGCCGTAGCCGCTGCCGCGCAGCGCCGCGAGCCCGACGGCGATGAGCGCGAACAGCACGGTCGCGGTCATCAGCGAGGTCGTCCCGTTCCGCAGGTCCAGCGGGCCGGCCTTGAGGGGCGGGACGACGAGCGCCCCGTCCGGGAAGAGGGTGAACCTCATCCCGAACAGCTCGTGCTCGGTGGTGTCGCGCAGCACCATGTTCGACAGGAACTCGCCGAACGCCATGGTCGCGAGCGCCAGGTACAGGCCGCGCAGCCGCAGCGCCGGCAGCGCGACGAGCCCGCCGACCAGCGCCGCCGCCGCGACGCCGAGCAGCACGCCCTGGAGGTTCGTCCGGGCTCCGAGCCCGCTGCCCTGCACGCCGAAGTGGAACGCCACCACCGTCGCGACCGCCCCGAACGCCAGCGGCGCGAGGTTCAGCTCGCCCGCGTAGCCGGTGAGGACGGTCAGCGACAGCGCGATGATCGCGAACGTCATGCCGAGCGAGAACGTGGTGACGGCGCCGTCCGACAGCAGCAGGCTGTAGAGGTAGACGACCGCGACCAGCACGAGCCCCCACACCGCCGCGGACCGGACGGTCGGCGGCCGGTACCGCTCGCGGGTCCGGATCGCGGCCCCGCGCAGCCGGTCCTGGGGCAGCACCACCAGCACCACGAACAAGATGATCATCGGCAGCGAGACGCGCAGGTTGCCGGTGAACGTGCCCGCCGACGGCAGGTAGGCCAGCACGTAGTTCGCGGCCAGGCCGAGCACCATCGCGCCGGCGAACGTCCGGGGGATGCTGCGCAGCCGCCCGAACATCGCCGCCGCGAACGCGTCGATCACCAGCAGCGTCAGCGCGTTGGCGTCCAGCCCGCCGCCGCTGATGGGCACGATCAGCACCCCGGCGAGGACGGCCAGCGTCGATCCGAGCGCCCACGACAGCATCGCGGCGCGCTCCGGGTCGTGGCCGTTCAGCCGCAGCAGGTCGGGGTCGTCGACGGACCCGCGCATCACCACGCCGACCCGGCTGCGGGTGAACAGCACCCGCAGCCCGGCCGCGATCGCGACGGCGGCGGCCAGGCACACGATCTCGTGGTACCGGACCACCACCCCCGCGATCGTGATCTTCGAGCCCGCGCCGAAGAACATGGCGACGGTGTGGGCCTCGTCGGGGTTCCAGATCCACTGCGCCAGGTAGACGGTCCCGAGCAGCACCGCCACCGTCACGATGATCTTCGTGACGTCGGCGGTGCCGCGCAGGCCCCGCATGATGGCGGCGTGCAGGGCGGCGCCCATCGCCGGGCCGGCGACGCCGACCACGACGATCAGCGCGAGCCACACCGGCCAGCCCCACCGCTCGGTGCAGTGCCAGTACAGGAACGTTCCGAACATGGCCTGCGCGCCATGCGCGAAGTTGAAGATTCCCGAGGTGTTGTACGTCAGCACGAGCCCCGAGGCCGCGATGGAGTACACCGAGCCGAGGACCAGGCCGAGAATGGTGTAGGTCAGGAACGTGGTCACGTGGTCACCGCCACTTGTTCACCGCCATGGGGAGGACGCCTCCGGCCGCCGTCGCGGTCAGGACGCCTGGGGCTTGATGACGTCGCCGGTCAGGAACTTCGTGGAGATCCGGTCGTCGTTGAGCTGCGTCCCCCACGTCTTCGGGTCCGTCTTGACGACGAAGTCGCCGCCGCACTCGAACTCGCCGACGTTCTTCGGGTACACCTGCTCGTACCTGGTCTTGTTCAGCTTGACCATGAGCGAGCACGACGCCGGCTTGTTGTTGCCCGGGTCGGTCGGCGCGTGCAGGCCGCCGCCCGTCCACTCGTGCACCTTCGACAGCTCGTTGATCACGCACTGCCGGGTCAGGTCCGAGCCGCACTTGCTCGCGGACTGCGCCCACAGCAGGAACGCCGAGGCGGCCTGCATGCCGAGCAGCGCGACCTTGCCCTTCTTCGCGTTGACGAGGTCGGTGTACTGCTTGACCGCCGGGACCTTGTCCGCGTTCTCCAGCGGCTGGAAGATCATGCCGACGTGCAGGCGGTCACCCGCGCCGGAGGTGTTCCACTTGGAGACCAGCGAGCTGTACCAGGTCGCCTCGAACACGTAGGTGGGGTCGGCGCCCGCCCGCTCGATCGACTCCAGCAGATTGAACTGCCCCGGGTCGGGCGAGTCGGACGTCCACAGGTACTTCGCCCCGCAGTCCTTGATCTTCTTGGCGAACGGCATGTAGCTGCTCTCGCCCGCGTCGTTCAGCCGGACGCCGCACTCCAGCGGCTTGACGCCGATCCCCTTCATCGCGCTCGCGACCTTGTTGGTGCCGGTGCTGACGGCCGGGGACGTCGACAGCAGCAGGTCCGTCTTGTCCTTGTAGTCGGGGAACATCTTCTGCGCGATGCGCAGCGCGCCGATGTTCATCATGTCCACCGGGTACGGGACGGCCTCGTACTTCATCGGGCCCATCGCCGCGTTCGGGCCGACGGTGAAGCCGGCGACGGTCGGCAGCTTGCAGCCCACCCGGTACTGCTCGGCGGCCTCGTCCATCGCGAAGCCCTGCCCGACGAGCATGAAGTCCTGCTTGCAGGACTCCTGCACCACCTTCGCGGACTGCATGTAGGCGGCGTCGTACTGGTTGCCCTTGATCTTGCGCCCGTTGATGCCGCCCTGCTGGTTGCACCAGTCGATCATGGCGCTGACGGCGTCGCCCATCTCCTTGGACAGGCCGGGCGCGGAGGTGAAGCCGCGGTCGTCGCCGAACCCGATCGCGATCTGGTCGTCGGTGACGCCCTGGTCGGTCTTGCCCTTGGCGTCGCCGGGCCCGCACGGCGACGGCAGCGTCCCGAACGCCTTGGCGCCCGCGCCCGCGCTCGCGCCGCCGCCTGGACCGTTCCCGGCGGCCGTCCCGTCGGTGCCCGAGCGGTCGCTGGCACAGGACGTCGTCACGAGTGCGACCGCGAGGGCTCCCGCCGCGAGGCGCCCGATCTTGTCGACCTTCATACGGACGTGCTCCTTTCACCGGCGCGCGCGGACGCGGCCGGTGGCATGGGGTGGGTTGAGATGGGGTGGTGGGGTGTTGCCAGGCGGGGGGCGTGGTCTGTGTCGCCGCCGGTTCAGCCGAAGTGGGCCTGGCCGCCGTCAAGGGGGATGGTGGCGCCGGTGAGGTAGCGCATGGCCGGCTGGACGAGCGCCGCCACGGCCTTGCCGATGTCGTCCTCGCAGTCGCCGATGTAGCCGAGGGGGATCGTCCTGCGGAACTCCTCGGCCTCCTCGGGGTTCGTCTCCGCCCACCACTTCAGCCCGGGCGAGAGGGCGTGCGGGGCGATGCTGTTGGCGCGGATCCCGTCCGGCCCCCACTCGGCGGCGGCCGTGCGGGTCAGCGACCGGAGCGCCTGCTTGGCGGCCGCGTAGGCTCCGAAGGTGGTGGGGTCCCAGCGGACCATGGCGGAGGTGACGAGGTTGACGATGCTGCCGCCGCCCCGCGCCTTCATGTGCGGGTGGCACGCCTTCATGAACGCGAACGCGGCGAAGGGGCCGGTCGTGAACCCTTTCCGGAACGCGCGGTCGCTCATCTCCAGGAGCGGCCCGTAGGCGCCGGAGTAGGCGTTGTTGACGAGGATGTCGACGCCGCCGAACGTCGCGGCGACGCGCTCGACCACCGCGGGGATCGCCTCGGTGTCGGCGACGTCGCACTCGAACGCCTCGGCCTCGGCGCCGCGCGCCCGGACCAGCTCGCACGTCGCGTCGAGCTTGGCCCGCGTCCTGCCGAGCACGGCGACCGCCGCGCCCTCCGACGCCAGCGCGAGGGCGATGCCCTGCCCGACGCCCTGTCCCGCTCCGGTCACGATCGCGACCTTGCCGCTGAGGCTTCCCATGAAACGACTCCGCTCAGTCCTGCTCGCGCCCAGCCCGGTCGTGTCGCCGCACGCGGCGGGACCGGGCTGAATCAGTCCTGGTGAGGGCCCATGGTGATGTGATGGGGACCACGTGAAGGGACCAGTCCCGCTCACCGGGAATTACCTCCACCGGGAGTGCGGGCGACGGTCCCGCTGAGCGGAATGCCCTGGTGAAGCCCGTGGTGGGGCGGCCGACAATGAGCGCGTCCGGCGAGGAGGAGGGGTCCCGATGGAGATCGTCCGGCAGCTGACCGGTCCCGGCGGCGAGTTCGAGCTGCGGGAGGAGGAGGTGCTCGGCGCCCGGATCCCGGTGTTCGCGAACCGCGCCCGCAGCCTCGGCGAGGTGCTCGTCCACTCGGCGTCCCACGGCGACCGCGACTACATCGTCACCGCGGACCGGCGGCTGAGCTTCGCCGAGCACGCCGCCGCCGTCGCCTCCATGGCGAAGGCGCTGCGCGACGACCTCGGCGTGCGCCCCGGGGACCGCATCGCGATCGACGCCGCCAACAGCCCCGAGTGGATCGTCTCGTTCTGGGCGGCGATCGCCGCCGGGGCCGTCGCGGTCGGCTACAACGCCTGGTGGGCGCCCCGCGAGATCGAGTACGCCCTCGGGCACACCGACCCGAAGGTCGTCATCGCCGACGAGAAGCGCGCCGCGCTGATCTCCGAGGACGTGCTGACGATGGAGCGGGACGTCCCGTCGCTGACGCGCCGCTACCCCGGCGCCGTCCTGGAGCCCCCGCGGGTCGCCGAGGACGACCCGGCGGTCATCCTCTACACGAGCGGCACGTCGGGCCGTCCCAAGGGGGCCGTCCACTCGCACCGGAACCTGACCTCGGTGATCGAGTACCACCGCTTCAACGACGCCCTGATGCGCGCCTTCGGCGACCCGGTGGACCCCGCGTCCCGCCGCTACCTGCTGGCGCTGCCGCTGTTCCACATCGCGTGCCTGCACAACCTCGCCGTGCCCCGGCTCGCCACCGGCACCGCCGTGATCATGCACGAGGGCGGCTTCGACGTGGACAAGGTGCTCGGCCTCATCGAGCGGGAGCGCGTGACCAACTGGGGCGCCGTCCCCACCATGGCGCACCGGATGATCGAGCACGGCGACCTGTCGAAGTACGACGTCTCCTCGCTCACGGCGTTCTCGCTGGCCACCGCGCCGTCCTCACCGGCGTTCAAGGAGCGGCTGCGCGCGGTGTTCCCGCCCGCGAAGGGCGGCCTGGTCGACAGCTACGGCCTCACCGAGTCGTGCACCGGCGTGTCCACCGCCACCCCCGCCGACCTGGAGGAGGCGCCGGGGACCCTCGGCCGCCCGTCGGTCGGGGTGCAGCTGGAGATCCGCGACCCGGACAACAGGCCGCTCCCCGACGGAGTCGAGGGCGAGGTCTGCGTCCGCAGCGCCTACAACATGGTCGGCTACTGGCGCGACCCCGAGGCCACCGCCCGCGCGTTCGACGCCGACCGCTGGCTGCACACCGGCGACATCGGCATGGTCGAGCAGGGCCGGCTGCGGCTCACCACCCGCCGCTCCGACCTGATCATCCGCGGCGGCGAGAACGTCTACCCGGCGGAGATCGAGAACGTCCTCGCCGAGTACCCGGGGCTGCGCGAGTGCATCGTCATCGGCGTGCCCCACCCCGACCTCGGCCAGGAGGTCGCCGCGGTCGCCGTCTTCGCCGACGCCCCGCCCGCCGCCGAGGAGCTGGCCGACTTCGCCCGGGAGCGGCTCGCCTACTTCAAGGTCCCGTCCCGCTGGCACGTCACCACCGACCCCCTCCCCCGCAACGCGACCGGAAAGGTCCTCCGCAAACAGGTCGAAACCGAAGTCCTGTAACCCGCCCGGCTTCTCGCGATAGTGGAGGCATGCTGCGGGACGAGTTGTTACGCCGGGCCGAACACGACCAGCGGGTCCGGGAGGCGGCCGAGCCCGATGGACGGCTGACGCTCGTGCAGGGGCTGCGCTTCCTCTGGACCGACCGGCGCAACACGACGTGGCTGGCCCGCGCCGTCCGTCGGCACGGATGGCCGGGCGTCGCGGCCGTCGGCGCGGAGGCCGCGCACGCTGCCTGGCTGCTCGCCCAGCACGCCGACCGGCGGCCGCACCTCCAGCGCATGTTCCTCAGGGCCTTGCGCGGGGCGGTCGAGGCTGGGGACGCCGACCGTGCGGACCTCGCCTACCTGGAGGACCGCGTCCGGGTCAACGCCGGGCGCCCCCAGCTGTACGGGACGCAGTACGGCACGGCCGAAGGCGTCTTCGGGCCGCGGCCGATCGAGGACCCCGGCGGCCTCGACGAGCGCCGCGCCGAGGCCGGGCTGCCTCCGATGGCCGAACAGGACGCCCGCATGCGTCGCCTGGCCCGCGGCGAGCAACCGTGAGCTCGCTCAGCCTGCCGCCGCTGGGGCGGGGGCGGGGTGGCCGAGCTGCTCGGCCTGGAAGTCCTCCCAAGTGCGCTTGCCCTGGTCGGCTCCCTCAACGGAGAGGTTGTCGCCGGCGCGGTAGGCGCGCCCGGCCTTTCCCGGGATGCGGACGGGCATCGTCGCGCGGCGCTTGCCGCTCGCCTTCAGGTAGCCGCGGATGAGCGTGCCGATCGGGAACACCTGAGGCCCGGCCAGGTCGGGAACGCGGCCGGCCGGTTCGCCCAGCGCCAGCTCCACGAGCCGCTCCGCGACGTCGCGCGCGTCCACCGGCTGGAAGCGGAGCCCGCCCGGGACCGGCACCACCGGGGACTTCGCCATCCCCTGCACCACCTTGAACACCAGGTCGTGGAACTGCGCGGCCCGCAGGATCGTGTACGGCACGCCCGACCCCTCCACGGCCCGCTCCACTTCCAGCTGGGACCTGAGCCAGGCCAGCGGCACGCTGTCGGCCCCGATGACCGAGATGAGCACGAGGTGCCTCACCCCCGCGCGCGAGGCGGCGCGCACCAGGTTCCGCGCGACCACGTCATCGCCCTTGTTGCCGCCCGCGAGGTGCAGGACGGTCTCGATGCCGTCCAGCGCGGCGTCGATGCCCTCGTCCCTGAACAGGTCGCCGGTCACATACTCGACGCCGCCGGCGGGCTTCCGCTCGCCTGCGGCTGAGCACCCGCACGTCCCGCCCGGCTTCCCGCAGCCGCGGGACGACCTGCCGCCCGAGCGTGCCCGTCCCACCGGTGACCAGGATGGCCGCTGCCATGACTCCTCCAAGTGAATCCCTTATGTCTTCACCCGTCACGACTGGCCCGGCGCCGAAAACGTGACATCGGCGCTCGTCTACTGGCGCCAGGCGCCGACCACATCGTCGGGACCCCAGCTCAGGGCGACGTCTCCGGTGATGTCCGCGCCGGAGAGCGACACCACGACGAGCCCCGCGACCGGCGGGTCCAGGCCGGGGACCTCGTTCGCGGCTCGGCGGAGGTCCGCCAGGTCGCGGTCGTCGAACGGGCCGTTCAGCCATTTGATCGAGCCGGCGAAGTGGATCCGGTTCGCCACGGGGCCGCGGTCGGCGCCGACGAGGTCGACCTCCGGGTCGAAGCGGCGGTTCCACCAGCCGCCGACGGCACCGAGGTCCGCCCAGGGCAGGTCAGACAGCTCCAAGGCCCGCAAGGAGGGGCGACAGAGTCCCGGACGGCAGCGCCTCGCCGCGCCCACCGGTCGCCGCGGCGATGTTGGCGTGCGTCCGGTCGCCGGAGCCGATGGCCTCAGCACGCGCCGCGCCGTGTCGGGATTGGGGAACTCCGCCAATCGGGTAGCCCACATCTACATAGATTCGGTCTACATAGATGCGGACTACCTGAACTGCCGGCGGCGGTGAACTGTCGGCGGCTCCTGGTTGGCTTCGGTCATGACCGACGAGCGTTTCTGGGACGTGATCGAGGCCGCGTGGGCGCCCCTGGGCGCCGAGGTCGCCGCCGCACGACGGGCCCTCACCACCCGCGACCTGTCCGCGGACGTCTGGGAGATGACCGAGATCTCCGTGGTCGACAAAGCCCTGGACGCGTTCCTCGGCAACCTCGCCGAAGCCGCCCGCGACCTGTCCGCGAGCGAGCTGACCGACCTCGACCGGGCGTGCGAGCGACTCCTCTACGACATCGACCGGGCCGACGTCCACGAGGTGACGGACGGCTCCGACGACGGCTTCCTCTACGCGCGCGGCTTCGTCGTGGCCATGGGCCGCGACTTCTACACGGCCGTCGCCGCGGACCCCCGCGTCGCCGTCCCGGACGCCGAATGCGAGTCGATGTGCTACTTCTTCGCCCACCGGCACAACGAACGCTTCGGGGACTTCCCGGACACCGGCTCGGGCATCTCCCGCGAGTCCTGCCGCAACCCCGACGGCTGGCCTGACTGAGGCCGGTCGTCAGCCGGCGGCGTGATACTGGCGGATGAGCCATGCGTCGTCGTGCTGCTCGGCGACGACGGACAGCCGCACGGAGCGGTCCTCACCGGTGGGGGCGGTGAAGGTCACTTCGGCGAACCCGCTCACCAGGCGTTCGCCGAGGCGGGTCTCGCCGAGCACGTCGACCCGGGCCGTCGTGCCTTCGGGGACGTCGGCGTAGTAGCCGAGGATCTCCTCCCTGCCCCGGCGCAGGGAGGGGGTGATGCCCTGGAAGAGCGCGTCCGGGCTGAAGAGCGAGGCCAGGTCGGCGGGCCGGCGCCGGTCGAAGGCGCGCCGCCAGGCGTCCAGCAGCCCCGGGAGGACGCCCGGCGCCGACCGCACGGTGTGCAGGACCTCGTGCTCCCACTGGTGCCGCGGCTGGCCGTGCAGGCGCCAGTAGTGCTCGGCGATGTCGTCGGGATCGAAGTCGGTGCCCGGCGCGACGGCTCCGTCGACGGTGACGCTGGCGGCGTGCACTCCGGCGTCCCCGTACCGCTGGTCGAGGACCCGGACCAGGGTCCGGACCCCTGCCTTGCCGAGGGAGAGGCTGGTGTACTGCCATTTCGGCTCGGGCATGCCTCCGGTGATGAGGATCGATCCGCTTCCGCGGCGCGCCATCTCCGGAGCCAGATGGGCGGCGGCGGTGTGCGCGCCGACGACGTTGACCGCCCAGGCCTCCAGGTGTGCGCGCGCCGACAGCTCCCCCGGCGCATCGGCCTGGACGATCGCGGCGTTGTAGACCACGACGTCGGGCAGGCCGTGTGCTGCGACGGCCCGGTCGAGGGCGGCCCGCAGGGCGTCCTCGTCGGCGCAGTCGGCCGCGAGGGTGACGACCGGCACCCCGCTGGGCTCGACAGCGCGAGCCGCGGCCCGCAGCGTCTCGTCTCCGCGAGCCACGAGGGCGATCAGATATCCCTCCCTGGCGAATCTGCGCGCGACCGCCTGCCCGATCCCCGGACCTGCTCCGATGACCACCGCTCCGGACACTCTCCGCCTCCTCGAAACCATCGGTCGGCAACACCTCGCACGCTAAAGCGTCACATCCATGTGAGGGTCAAGGCCGAAAGGGCGGAAGGACACGGATCAGTGCTCGTGTGGTTGGGTCGACCCGTGCGACCCACCATGATCGCGGCCCTCGCCGTCACCGCCCTCACCGCCGCCGGCTGCGCGGACGCCGCAGCCGAGCGGAACGCCGCGGGTGACGCGCGGGCCAGCGCCCGGACGGTCGGCAACGCCATGTACGGCACCCGGCTGGTCGAGGCGGACGACATCGGCCATCACATCGCGGACCTCAAGGGCGTCAGGGTCCTGAAGGTGACGGGTGCCCGAACCGGTGACCCCGGCGGCGTCCGTGTGATCATGCGGGTCTCCGGCAGGGCACAACGAAGCGAGGGCCTGTTCCGGGGCCCCGGACAGATCACCGTGGACCGCTGCTTCGAGCTGACCTTCGACGGCGGGCCCGGCGAGTGGAACACCGCCCCGCCGCCCGCCCCCTGCCCGGACGGCGCTCCCCCGACGTTCGCCCCATGGCCCGAGACACCGCCGATCTCCGTCACGCGGATCGAGCGAGCCCTGCCCAAGGTGAACGCGCTTCCCTCGGGACGCGGCGTGGAGGAGAGGGACGTCCGCGCCGCGCTGGCGAAACTCGGCCTGCACCCCGCGATCAGAATCGAAACCGAGCCCCAGTCCGACTTCGCCGTGGGCGTGGCTCTGGTCTCCGGCGCCACGACGACGGGTAAGGGGCGCTGCGTCCTCGCCAGGGTCAGCCCAGGCAAGACGAAGGCATGGGCCCCGTCCCGAACCGAGGCCACGCGGGGCTGCAACCCCCACACCGCCCTGGGCACCGGCCGCTAGTGCAGTGACCCGTCCGAGGTACCTGTCGGGCGTCCGGTCGCGAACCAACGATGGGCGAACAGAAGGGCCCGGCGAGCGCCGGGCCCGTGGGGGGGGGCGGTGGGGAGAGCGGCGGGTGGGGGAAGAGTGTTGGTTGGTCTGGGTAGATGACGGGGGGAGGCGGATCAA
>NZ_JBEZJQ010000011.1:0-46763 GCF_040653135.1 Actinomadura sp. NPDC048021 | reverse complement strand
GTCCGAGTTACCGGTGGGGCGTCCGGTCGCCAACCAACGATGGGCGAACAGACGGGCCCGGCTCGCGCCGGGCCCTTCTGGGGGGCTTCGGCTGGCGCCGAAGCCTTTGTGGCAGGTGACGGCCAGTGGCCGTTACCCGTGAAGGGTCAGATGCCCCTCCGATAGGTCACGCGCCCCCTGTCGCCGAAGATCTTCAGGGCTTCGTCGTCCCAGAGGCCGCGGAGATCGATGTCGCCTCCGATGGTGCTGATGCGGAGGCTCTGGGGGTGGTCCGCCATGATCTGCACGGATCCTCCCTTGGTCCACGCCGTGAGGTCACCGCTGGTCCTCCCGACCGTGATGGGCTGGCCGAAGCGGCGCGTGGTCCTCACCTGGAACGAGGAGTCCAAGGGAATCTCCTCGACCTCGATGCGCTTGGCGGAGTGCAGGTGTGCGACCCGGAGCGGGCCGGTCACGGTGATACGGCCCCACGTGTCTACGCGGACGTAGTCGGAGCCGCGCGGGACACGCACGATGACCGCCGTGAGGTACCCGCCCCTCTTCCACAGGCGCTCACACCTGATGATCACGTGCCTGTCGTCGACGGGCTCCAGGATGGCCCGCTCGGCGATCCTCTTGAGGTTGACGCCCTCCAGGACGACCTGGATGTCCTGACGGTCCTCGGCGACGACGGTCACCGGAGCCGAACCGCCCACGATCATGGGACGGCGGTCGGACGGCATGGTCAGAAGGCGCTGGCTGAGAAGACGACGCATGTCGTGCTCCTTGAGTGGTGTAGACGTTTCGGTTGCGTGACACACGCGCCTCGTGCGCGGGTGTCACCCACCACCGTCCATGGCAACAGCACCGCCGCAGCAGGAAGCCGTCAGCCGAACGCGCCTCCCTGCGCTCCCTACCGAGAATCCAGAACCTCGAAGATGTCGCCGACGACGCTGACGGCCTGGTCGTCGTTGATCGAGATCACGGGCCACGTCCGGGCGGGGTCGCCGGTCAGCCGGTCGTGCCGCGCGGCCCGCCCCCGGTTCCGGTGCGGCAGCACGACGAACGGGACCAGGCCGAGCCCGGCGGTGGAAACCACGGCCCCAGGATCGTCGGAACTTTGCAGCGGCCGCAGATCCGGCCCGGCGAGAGCCGCCCCGGCCGAGATCCCCACGTAGGCCAAGGCCCCGTCGGCGACGGCGGGCGCAGCAAGGCGATCGAACCCGCTACGACGAACATGCTCAAGCAGGAAAATGGGGTACCCGCCGGCGACGAACACGACCTGGGCTCCGTCCAGAACGCGCCCGACGTCGTCACCCGAGGCCCCTTCGAGATCGGGGCACTCGAAGCGGGGCACGACGCCGGGACGCGGGGGCGGGGCCTGCCGATCGTGCAGGCGGTGGTCGCCGCGTTGCCGTAGAGTGAACGAAAGTTCATTTCATTTCGGGGTTCCATGCCGCGCACTGCCGAGCAGAACGCCGCGCTGCGCGCGGCAACGCTCGAGGTCATCCAGACGGCCGCCGTGCGCGTCTTCGCCCGCCGAGGGTTCGCGGCGTCGACCGTCCGCGACATCGCGCGAGAAGCGGACGTGAGCATCGGGTCGATCTACCGCCACTACGCCACGAAGGACGAGCTGTACCTGGCCCTGCTCGACCAGGCTGTCGCCGGCCTCGTCGCGCTCACGGCCGAGATTTCGGGAGAGGGGCGGCCGGTGGACCTGATCCGCGCGTTCACCGCCCGCTTTCTGGCCGACGTCACGGCCGACGACGGCGCCGCCGAGTTCGTCGTCGTCGTCAACCACGGGGTCACCACCGACACACCACCCGGCACGGTCGAGCGAATCGTCGGGGCGCAGCGCTCGATGTGGCACGCCTTCGCGGAGTGCGTGCGGCGCGGCCAGGCCGCGGGCGAGTTCGGCGGCGGCGATCCGGCAGAGATCACGGCATGCTACTTCGCCACCCTCGGCGGTCTGACGACCATGCGGCTCGCCCTCGGTGCCGAGCTCGCCGTCCCGGACGTCCACATCGTGCTGAGGGTACTCACGGAAGGAGTGTCCGGATGATCGAGGTCAGGCGCGGCGATGACCTGGGCGAGGACTACCGGCGGCGGATCACCGCGGTGCTGGTCCACGGCTTCGCCGAGGACTTCGCGTTCTTCTCCTCCGATCCGGAGAAGCTCGCCGATGCGTTCGAGCACATGATCCTGCTGAACCGGTTCTACGTCGCCCTCCTGGAGGGCGAACCCGCGGCCGTCGCCTCTGTCACCACAGGTGCGCAGGAGTGCTTCGCGCCCCGCTGGTCCGAGATCCGCCGCCACCTGGGCGCGGTGCACGGCACGATCAGCCACCTCGTCCTTCGCTCCCAGTTTCTCGGCGCGGCGGACGAGACCCGGGCGGGCCTGGCAGAGATCGGCTTCGTCACGACCGAGCCCGGCAGCCAGGGACGCGGGGTCGCGACCGCGCTCATGCGGCACATCCTCGCCCTTCCCGAGTACGACGAGTTCGTGCTCCGCGACATCAAGGACACCAACGCCCCGGCGCTCGGCCTCTACGCCAAGCTCGGGTTCACCGAGTACCGGCGGCGCCCCGTCAGGTTCGCCCGGCGTGCGGGGTTCACCGACTACGTCTCCATGCGGCTCGATCAGACGGGGTGACGGTCAGCGGGGGCGGGGCGGGTACTTGGCGATGAAGAGGCCCTCGGCGGTCACGCAGTCCTCGCCCCCGGCCTGGATCGCTCCCACCGTGCGGATCTTGCGGCCGTCCACGGAGACCTGGCGGGCGCTGATCGTCAGGGGCTCGAAGAGGGGGGTCAGGCGGTGGTAGCGGAGGGTGAGTTCCGCCGTCATGCCCGACTTGCCCGCCCATCCGTTCGCCACGCCGAGGGTGTGGTCGAGGAGGAGGGCGGAGATCCCGCCGTGGACGCTGGCCGGCGGGCCCTGGTAGGGCAGGCCCAAGGTCGTGGCGGCCTCGATGGTGCGGGAGTCCGCGGCGGTGTATGCGAGCGGCGGGGCGATCGGGTTCTCGGGGCCGGTGACCGGGTCGTGGCGGGTGTTGCCGTCGCCGCGCCACATGTCGACCAGGCGGTCGCGCAGCGGCGGGGCCGCCGCCTCCAGGTCGTCGGCCACGGCGTTCAGGCGGTCGGCCACGTCGGACATGTCGGCGCCCGAGAGGTCGCCGGAGCGGACCAGCGCGTCGACGACGCGGCGGGCCGCGGCGGCCGCCGCGTCCACGCCGGTCGCCTGGTGCTCGGCCTGGAGGTCGAGGGTCACGACGCCGCCTGCGGGTCGCGCGGAAGGCCGAGCAGGCGCTCGCCGATGATGTTCAGCTGGACGTCGGTGGTGCCACCGGCGATCGACATGTTGCGGGAGTTCAGGAACATCCAGGTCGGGTCGCCCATCCCGCCCTCTCCCTCACCGGAGAGGGCTTCGGGGCCGATCCACTCCACGGCCGTCTCCCACACCTGCTGGATGTGCTCGACGCCGATCAGCTTGCCGATGCTCGACTCGGCGCCGGGCTGGCCGCCCGCGAGCGAGCGCAGCGTCGTGCGCAGGCCGAACAGGCTGCTCGACTGCGCGTCGCAGAGGATGCCGCCGAGCGTGGTCAGGCGCTCGTCGTCCGCGTCCGTCGCCAGTTTGAGGAGGGCCTCGCCTCCGCTGCCGAGGGACGAGTCGTTCGAGAGCGAGACGCGTTCGTTGGCGAGGGTCGTGCGGGCGAGCTTCCAGCCGTCGCCCGGCGCGGCGACGAGGAGGTCGTCGGGGATGAAGACGCCGTCCAGGAACACCTCGTTGAACAGGGTGTCGCCGGTCAGCTCGCGCAGCGGCCGGATGTCGATGCCGGGCGACCTCATGTCGAGCAGGAAGTACGACAGGCCCTTGTGCTTCGGGACGGACGGGTCGGTGCGCGCGAGCAGGATGCCCCAGTCGGCCTCGCGGGCCATGGACGTCCACACCTTCTGCCCGGTGATCTTCCAGCCGCCCTCGACCTTCTCCGCGCGGGTGCCGAGGGCGGCGAGGTCGGAGCCGGCCCCGGGCTCGGAGAACAGCTGGCACCAGCGGATGTCGCCGTGCAGCGAGGCGGGCAGGAAGCGCTCGTGCTGGGCGGCCGAACCGTGCGCGATCAGCGTCGGCACCACCCAGTTGCCGATGATCATGTCGTGGGCGCGCAGGCCGGCGGCGCGCATCTCCTCGGCGATGACGAGCTGGGACACCGCGTCGGCGCCCTTGCCCCAGGGCCGGGGCAGGTGGGGCGAGGTGTAGCCGCGGGCGGCGAGGTAGGCGAGGCGATCCTTGCCGTCCAGGGCCTTCGCGGGCTCCAGCTCGGCGCGGACCTCGGCGCGGATCCGCTCGGCCTCCGGGGGGAGTTCGACGCGGAGTTCGCGGCGGACGCCGTCGAGGGTGAGGCGGGCGACGCGGCGGCGCCAGGACGCGGCGGAGCCGAGCAGGACGCGGAGGGTCTGGGCGCGGCGCAGGTAGAGGCTCGCGTCGTGCTCCCAGGTGAAGCCGATGCCGCCGAGGGTCTGCACGCAGTCCTTCGCCGTCTGGAACGCGGCCTGGACGCTGGTGGCCCCGGCGACCGCCGCCGCCAGCGACGCCTCCCGCTCGCGCCCCTCGTCGTGGG
This sequence comes from Actinomadura sp. NPDC048021, assembly GCF_040653135.1. Taxonomy (NCBI): domain Bacteria; kingdom Bacillati; phylum Actinomycetota; class Actinomycetes; order Streptosporangiales; family Thermomonosporaceae; genus Actinomadura; species Actinomadura sp. NPDC048021. Next base: position 42,169 of record NZ_JBEZJQ010000011.1, on the reverse strand, counting down.
CGCGGGCGGCGTCCCAGGCGCAGGCGCGGGCCTGTTCGGCGTGCGCGAGCATCCGCGCGCAGCGGTGCTTGACCCCCTGGAACTGCCCGATGGGGCGGCCGAACTGCTCGCGGACCTTGGCGTACTCGGCGGCGGTGGTCGTCGCGCGGTCCGCCAGGCCGGACGCCTCGGCGGCGAACAGCGCCGCCGCGAGGTCCCGCACGGCCTGCGAGCCGATCTCCAGGACCGCCCCCTCGGGGACGGTCCGGTTCTCCGGTCCGACCCTGCCCAGTCGCCGGGTCAGGTCGTGGCTGGGCAGTTCGTCCACCCTCACGGCGTCCCGGGGCAGCAGGATCCAGGCCGTCGCGTCGCCGTCCTTCGCCGGGAGGACGAAAAGATCAGCCAGGGGGGCGCCCAGGACGGGCCCTGACGTGCCGGTCACCGTGATCTCGCCGCCCGAGCGGGAGATCGCCAGGCTTCCCGCGTCGAGCCCGACGGCGCCGACCGCGCGCCCGTCGGCGAGGGACGGCAGGTGCTCGGCATGTCCCGCGCGGTGCAGCACGGCGCTCGCGAGCACCGTCGGAAGGAAGGGGCCGGGGGTGACGGCCCGTCCGAGCTCCTCCAGGACGACGGCCAGTTCGACCATCCCGTAGCCCGCGCCGCCCGCGTCCTCGGGGAGGTGCAGGCCGAGCAGGCCCTGCGCGGCGAGGTCGTCCCAGAACGCGGGAGCCTTCTCCCGCTCGGCGTCCACGGCGGCGCGGACGGCCGCGGGGGTCACCTGCCGGGAGGTGAACGCGCGCACGGCGTCGCGGAGGTCGCGGTGCTCCTCGGTCAGCCCGATGGTCATGTGCTCCTCAGATCCGTTCGATGATGGTGGCCGTGGAGTGCGCGCCGCCCGCGCACATCGTGACGAGGGCGGTCGACCTGTCGGACCGCTCCAGCTCGTTCACGGCCTGGGTGATGAGGCGGGCGCCGGTGGAGCCGACCGCGTGGCCGAGGGCGATGGCGCCGCCGTTGACGTTGACGCGGTCCATGTCCGCGCCGTGCACCGAGGCCCACGACAGCACGACCGACGCGAACGCCTCGTTGATCTCCACGAGGTCGATGTCGGACAGCGTCATCCGGGCCCGGTCCAGCACGTGCCGCGTCGCCTCGATCGGCCCGTCCAGGTGGTAGTACGGGTCGGAGCCCACCATCCCGGACGCGACGATCCGGGCCCGGGGGCGCAGCCCCAGCTCGGCGGCCCGGTCCACCGCCATCAGCAGCACCGCGGCGGCGCCGTCGCTGATCTGCGACGAGTTGCCCGCGGTGTGGACGCCGTCCGGGAGGACCGGCTTCAGCCCGGCGAGCGCCTCGGCGGTCGTGTCGCGCAGACCCTGGTCGCGGGTCACGACGGCGGTCTCCCCCGTGGGGCCCTCCCTGGTCATGACCGGCGCCTCGATCTCCAGGATCTGGCCCGCGAAGCGGTCCCGCGTCCACGCCGCGTTCGCCTTGACCTGCGACGCCAGCCCGAACGCGTCCGCGTCCTCCCGGGTGATGCCGCGCTTCTTCGCGATGCGCTCGGCCGCGGTGAACTGGTCGGGCATGTCCAGCTCCCAGCCGTCCGGCGCCGGGCTGCCGGTCTCCGGCGTGAGCGCCTGGCCGAGGAAGACCCGGCTCATCGCCTCGACGCCGCAGCCGATCCCGGTGTGCACCGCCCCGGACGCGATCAGCCCCGCCACGAGGTGCACGGCCTGCTGGGACGACCCGCACGCGCAGTCGATCGTCGTGCATGCCGTCTGGTACGGCAGGCCCGCGTACAGCCAGGCGTTGCGGGTGACGTTGTTGGACTGCTCGCCCGCCTGCGTCACGCAGCCGCCGACGACCTGCCCCACGGTCGCGGCGTCGACGCCGGCGCGTTCGAGCAGCCCGCGCTGCACCGCCCCGAGCAACTGCGCCGGGTGGAGCCCCGACAGGGCCCCGTACCGCTTGCCGACCGGGGTTCGGACGGCATCGACGATGACGGCCTCGGGCATGACGGACACTCCTTCACTACGAACAAGCGGATCGGTACGCCGCCCCGGAACACGCGGCGGCGTTCATCGGGCGGCAGGTCAGGCCGTGGGCTCGCCGGTGAGAACGCGTCTGGCCCCGACCAGGCCCGCCAGCTCGGCGTCGGTGTAGATGTGCCGCAGTTCGCGGTCGGTGTACCGGTAGTTGACGTTGACCGGGACGGCGCGGGCCTTCAGGCAGCCGAGCAGCGTCTCGACGTACTCGGCGCTGTTCGGCATGTGGACGCCGACGTGCTCTCCGGGGGCGACGCCCGCCGCTCGCAGCCGGTGCGCCACGGCGTCCGCCCGCCGGTCCAGTTCGGCGAACGTCGCCCTGCGGTCGCCGCAGACGAGGGCGGGACGGCCGGGCACGGCCGCGGCCACCGCCTCGAAGAGGGTCGCCAGGTTCAGCGTCATGGCGCGAGACTAGAATTCATTCTCATTCGCGGGCAACGGCTGTCCCACTCACCGGTCCGCGCCGGTCGAACGGCCGCCGCGGGCCCGCTCAGCGGGACGTCTCCGGTGGCGGAACTAGAATACGTACTAGCCTCCCGGCGGACGTTCCCCACACCGACCCGGAGGCTCAGATGAACGCCGACCTCTCCCTGGCGGGCCGCACCGCCGTCGTCACCGGCGCGGGCGCGGGGCTGGGCCGCTGCGAGGCCCTCGCCCTGGCCGCGCGGGGCGCCAACGTCGTCGTCAACGACATGGGACCGGCCGCCGAGGAGGTCGTCGCCGAGATCAAGCAGGCGGGCGGCCAGGCCGTCGCGGTGACGGGGGACGTCGGCGACTGGTCGATGGGCGACACGCTGGTGTCGGCCGCCGTCGACACGTTCGGCTCGCTGGACGTCCTGGTCAACAACGCGGGCGTGCTGCGCGACAAGATGCTGTTCAACCTGTCGGAGTCGGACTGGGACGACGTCGTCCGCGTCCACCTGAAGGGGCACGCGGCGGTGTCGCGGTCCGCAGCCGTGCACTGGCGGGCCGCCAGCAAGGCCGCGGGCGGCCCGGTCTACGGGCGGGTGGTCAACACCGCGTCGGAGGCGTTCCTGTTCGGGTCGGCGGGCCAGCCGAACTACTCGGCGGCGAAGGCCGGCATCGTCGCGCTGACGCTGTCGACGGCGGCGGGCCTCGGCCGATACGGGGTGCGCGCCAACGCGATCTGCCCCCGCGCCCGGACGGCGATGACCGAGGCGACGTTCGCCGAGGGCACCTCCCCCGGCGGGCTGGACTCCATGGCGCCCGAGCGGGTCGGGACGTTCGTCGGCTACCTCGCGTCCCCGGCGGCGGAGAAGATCAGCGGGCAGGTGTTCGTGGTGTACGGCGACATGGTCGCGCTGATGGCCGCACCGACCGTGGAGCACAAGTTCACCGCCGCGGACGGCGTCTTCTCCGTCGAGGAGCTCGGCGAGCAGATCACCCCGTACTTCGAGGGGCGCGAGCCGCACCGGACCTACGCCGCCTACAGCGTCGCCGCGCTCGACGACACCGGCACCAGCAGGCACTGAGGCGCGACGCCGGCCCGCCCCGCGCGACGCGCGGGGCGGGCCGGCGGCCGTTCAGAAGACGTCCGGGCCGCGCAGGGTCGCCTCGGCGCCGCCGTCCACGTAGATGACCTGGCCGGTCATGTGGGTGTTGGCGGGCGACACCAGCCAGCGCAGGGCCTCCGCGATCACCTCGGGACCGGCGTAGCCGTTCAGCGGCATGGGGACGGCCTCGTTCATCACCTTGAGCATCGCCTCGTCCTCGAACAGCGGCGCGCTCATCGGCGTCCTGACCACGCCCGGCGCGATCGCGTTGAGGGGGATTCCCTCGCCGGCCCACTCGGGGGTGACGCTCGCGCGGCGCATCCACCGCGCCAGCGCCGCCTTCGACGACGGGTACGTCCGGTTGCCCGCGCCGGCCGCGACGACCTTCGCCGCCGCCTCCAGCGCGGCGGGCTCGTCCCCGGCCAGGCAGGCCCGCACGGTCTCCTCGTCCACCGGGTGCGTGCCGGCGATCGACCCGACGACGGCCGCGCGCGGGGCCTCCGCCCTGGCCAGCGCGGGGCGCAGGCCCTCCATCAGCGCGACGACGCCGAAGTAGTTGACCTTGACGGGCAGCTCGGTGAAGTCGGAGACGCCGGCGCAGGCGACGACGGCGTCCAGGGTGCCGCCGCACAGGTCCAGCACCTCGGCGACCGCCCGCGACCGTCCCTCGGCGCCGCCGAGGTCGGCGCACACGTCGGCGTCGCGCAGGTCGACCCCGACGACCGTGTCCCCCTGCTCGCGCAGCAGCCCGGCGAGCGTCTTCCCGATGCCGGACGCCGTCCCGCTGACGGCGATGGTGCGTGCCATGGTGGTCCCTCTCAGGTGTGGGCGCCGCCGTCCACGCGGAGGTCGGCGCCGGTGAAGTAGGCGGCGTCGGACGAGGCGGCGAACGCGATCGCGGCCGCGATGTGCTCGGGCTCGGCCGCGCCGTAGTAGGAGCGGATCTTGGAGAAGTAGGTGAGGTCCAGGCCGTCCGGGAACATGTCCGGCGCCCGGGTCAGCGGGGTGTCGACGGCCCCCGGGGAGATCGGCACGACGCGGATGCGGCGGGCGGCCAGCTCGGCGGCGAGGCTCAGCGAGAACGCCAGCACGGCGCCCTTGGACGCCGAGTACGCCGTCATGAACGGGTTGCCCTGCGTCGCCGACAGCGAGGCGGTGTTGACGATCACGCCGGTGCGGTCGGGGAGGTGCCTGAGCGCCTCGCGGCAGAACAGGGCGGTGCCGACGAGGTTGACGGAGAACATCCGGTGGAGGTCGTCCACCGTCAGGGTCTCGATCGGGGTGGTCTTGTGGACGCCCGCGACGTTGACGAGCACGTCGATGCCGCCGAGCGCCGCCGCCGCGTCCGCCACGGTCGCGATCACGGCGGCCTCGTCGGTGACGTCCGCCACCCGGGTGGCGACGGTGCCGGGACCGCCCGCCGCGGCCGCCGTCCCGGCGAGGCCCTCCTCCGAGAGGTCCACGGCGTACACCGCGGCGCCCTCGGCGGCCAGGCGGATCGCGGTGGCCCGTCCGATGCCCGACGCGGCCCCGGTGAGCAGCACTTTCACGCCGTCAAAGCGATTCATGGCGGCACGCTAGCCCGGCCGCGGGACGTCCGCCGGGGCCGTCCCGATCACTGGGAGGCGTTCGGCGCGGGGCGCGCGGCGCCGCCTCCCGGAGCGTTCGAGCGGGGCGCGAGCAGCAGCCGGCAGGCGAGGCGGATGTCGCTCTCGACGTCGGCCATCGACGCGCGGCCGTTCAGGCTCGACTGGAGGACGCCGTACCAGCACTGCATCAGCAGCCGGACGAGGGTGACGTCCTGCGCGGTCGGCACCTCGATCCCCACCGCCCGCAGCAGGATCTCCCGGAACGTGCTGTCGATGTGGACGGTGTCGGCGACGGTCGCGACGTGGGCGGTGTTGGACGCGTGCAGCATCGACGTCGACAGGACCGGCTGCGCCATGAGGTGCCGGCTGGCCTGCACCAGCAGGTCGGCGACCGCGTCCTCGGGGCTCGTGCCGGGCGCGGGCTCGGTGACCTGGTCGCGGAGCCGGTCGACCTGCTTGGCCATGACCGCGGTGAACAGGTGGACCTTGGACGGGAAGTACCGGTACAGGGTGCCGATCGCGACCCCGGCGGCCTTCGCGACCTCGTGCATCTGGACGCGTTCGAGGGACTTCTCGGCGCCGATGCGCGACGCGGCGCGCAGGATGCGCTCGCGCCGGTCGTGCTGCTCCGGCGAGCTCGGCTCGGCGGACAGCCTGCCCGCTGCGATCCTCGCCACGGTCCTCCCCCGGTCCTTTCCGTCCTGCGATCCTTCCCGTCCTGCCAGGGAACAATATCCGGGCTCCGGACCGTCCCCGCGAACGTCCGTACCGGTCAGTGGGACGGGCCGCCCCTCCCCGCCCGGACCGCGCCCTACGGTGTGCCCGCGCTGAGAACCCGAGGTCGGAGGGCATGCCACATGGGACGAGCCGGCTGGGACGACGAGTACGACGTGGTGGTCGCCGGCTCCGGGGCCGGGGCGATGGCGGGCGCGCTCGCCGCCGCCTCGGGCGGCCTGCGGACCGCCGTCCTGGAGAAGACGGGCCTGCTCGGCGGGACGTCCGCGTACTCCGGTGCGGCGATCTGGCTGCCGGGGACGCGGGTCCAGGAGCGCGCCGGGCTCGGCGACTCGACCGAGGGCGCGCGGACCTACCTGCGGGCGCTGCTCGGCGACGCCGAGGCCGAGCGCCGCGAGGCGTTCCTGGAGACAGCCCCTGAGCTGGTGGAGTTCCTGGAGAGGGACCCGGCGATCGAGTTCCGTTTCCAGGCGTTCCCCGACTACTTCGACGCGCCCGGGCGCCTGGACATGGGGCGGTCGTTCGTCCCGGTCGAACTTCCGGCCGAGCGGCTCGGGGAGCTCGCCGCGCTCGTCCGCCCGCCGGTCGACCGGGACCGGGCGGGCCGGGGGCACTCGGCGTCCAAGCCGCTGGCGCAGGGGCGGGCGCTGATCGGCCGGCTGCTGCTGGCGGTCACCGCGACCGGGTCCGGGGAGATCCGCACGCGGACCGCGCTGACCGACCTGGTCGTCGAGGACGGCCGGGTGACCGGGGTCGCGGCGATGACCGCGGACGGCCCGGTGCGGCTGCGGGCCCGGCGCGGCGTCCTGCTGGCGGCGGGCGGTTTCGAGTCGTCCGCCGCGCTGCGGGCCGAGCGCGGCGTGCCGGGCGGCGCCGGCCTGACGATGGCCCCCGGCGACGCGAACACCGGCGACGCGATCGAGGCCGCCGTCCGGATCGGCGCGTCCACCGGACTGCTGGACCAGGCGTGGTTCTGCCCCGGCCTGCTCGCCCCCGACGGACGGCCCGCGTTCACCCTCGGGTTCCGCGGCGGGCTGATCGTGGACGGCTCGGGCCGCCGGTTCGCCAACGAGTCCCTCCCCTACGACCGGATGGGACGCCGGATGGCCGTCGCGGAGGGACCGTTCCATCTGATCTGGGACGCGCGGGCGGGCGGCCTGCCCGCGATCTCCGTCCCGCCGCTGCGGGCGGACGAGCAGCTCGCCTCGGGCGCCTGGGTCCAGGCGGGCACCCTGCCGGAGCTGGCCGGAGTGATCGGGCTCCCGGCGGATGCGCTCGCCGCCACGGTCGAGCGGTTCAACGGCTTCGCCGCCAAGGGCGCGGACGAGGAGTTCCACCGCGGCGAGGACCCCTACGACCTGTACTTCTCCGGCGGCGGGCCGTGCGTCGTGCCCGTCGACCGGCCGCCCTACCTCGCCGCGCGGGTCGTCCTGAGCGACCTCGGGACGAAGGGCGGGCTGCGCACCGACGCCGACGCCCGCGTCCTGGACGGCTCGGGCCGTCCCGTCCCCGGGCTCTACGCCGCCGGCAACACCAGCGCCTCGTTCACGGGCCCCGTCTACCCGGGGCCCGGCGTGCCGATCGGGTCGGCCATGGCCTTCGCCTACCGCGCCGTCCAGGACATCAGGAGGAACCACACGTGAGATCGACGGGAAGGGGCGCCGTCGCGGCGGCCGCATGCGCCGTGCTGGCCGGGATCGGCGCGGCCCCCGCGCAGGCCGCCCCGGCGCAGCGCGGGAAGCTGCTCGAAAGCCGGCCGCTGACGAACCTGGCGGCGCTGCCGAGCGCGGCGAAGAACCGGTTCGTCACCTACGCCTCCGAGGGCGTGGGCGGGAAGCGGATCACGGTCACGGGCACCGTCGCCGTCCCGAAGGGCACCCCGCCGCCCGGCGGCTGGCCGGTGCTGAGCTGGGCGCACGGCACCACCGGGACCGCCGACGCCTGCGCTCCGTCCGCGGACGCCCCGGGCGGCCCGGTGCGCGACTACCTGTCGCTCACCGAGGCGTACCTGGACAAGTGGGTCGCGAACGGCTTCGCGGTCGTCCAGACCGACTACGAGGGACTCGGCACGCCCGGCGGGCACCCGTACATGAACGGGGCCAGCGAGGCCAACACCGTCACCGACATCGTCCGGGCCGCCCGCAGGACGGACCCCCGCATCGGGCGCGACTGGTTCGTCGCCGGCCACAGCCAGGGCGGCCAGGCGACGCTCTACACGGCGGCGGCGAAGCAGAAGCCCCGCGACATCCGCCTCAGGGGCGCCGTGGCGATCGCGCCCGGCTCGAACATGAGCCAGACCGCGCAGTACGTGAAGGCACAGTACCCGGGCGCCGAGGTGGCGCTGCCATTCCTGTTCGTGCTGCTCAACGGCGCGCAGGCGGCCGACCCGGCGTTCGTCCCGGAGGACCTGCTGACCGACGACGCCGCCGCCGTCGCCAGGGCGGGCCGGACGAACGCGTGCCTTCTCCAGCTCAAGCAGCTCAGCAAGGACCTGCCGCTGGACAAGGTGTTCCGCCCGGACGCCGACCTGACGCGGTTCGAGGCCTACTACGACTCGCAGGAGGCGCTCGGGCTGACCCTGCAGGTCCCGACGCTGGTCGCCCAGGGCACCGCCGACCGCGAGGTCTCCCCCGCCGCGACGCAGAACATCGTCAACGACCTGTGCAAGCGCTACGGAACCATCGCGTACTGGACGTTCGAGGGCGCCGACCACCGGGGCGGCATCGGCGCGTCCTTCGAGACGGCGCTGGCGTTCGCCCAGGCCGTCCGCCGAGGCGAGACCCCGGCCGCGAGCTGCTGACCCGGCCCGTGTGGTCCCGTCCGCGGGTGGACGGGACCACACCCGTGGTATCGATTTGACCCTTTCCGTGCCCCTTTCGGGTGGTGCCGACGACCCACGATCGCTACATGTAGTAACTGATCAGCTACATAAAGCGACCGAGCATCCGAAAGGGAAGAAATGACCACGTCAGGGCTCACCAGGACCTGCGCCGCCCTCGCCGGAGCGGCGATGGTGGTCGGGACCGCGCTCCCCACGCAGGCCGCCACCCCGGCGGTAGTGCACCACAAGACCTACGAGAACACCCTCACCGCGATGCACGGTGAGGCCTTGGCGCACGCGAGCTACCACTTCTACGGCGAGCAGGCCGGGTACGAGCATCTGCCCAAGGTGCGCGCCCTGTTCATGAAGACCGCGGACACCGAGCTCCACGACCACTTCACCAAGGAGGCGCAGCTCATCCACTTCGTCCGCGACGACGCGTCCAACCTGCGCGAGAGCATCAAGGGCGAGATCGAGGAGGGCACGCGGATGTACCCGCGGTTCGCCAGGGAGGCGCGGGAGGACAAGGACGACAACGCCGCCCGCCTCTTCACCGAGATCGCGGCGGACGAGCTGACGCACGCCCGCTACTTCGCGAAGGCGCTGTACGCCATCGAGCACCACCGCGGAGAGATCCCCGAGGGGCCCACCCCCGACCCCGTCAAGGTCGTCGCGGGCAAGCCCAAGGTGCACTCGGCGAGGACGCTCCGCAACCTGGAGACCGCGATGCACGGCGAGGCGTTCGCGAACGCCAAGTACACGCTCTACGGCGAGCACGCCAAGGCCCGCAGCCCGAAGCTGGCCCGGCTGTTCGAGCGCACCGCCGCGGTCGAGCTGACCGAGCACTTCGCCGGAGAGGCCGACCTCGCCGGCTTCGTCCACCGCACCAAGGAGAACCTGCGCAAGAGCATCGCCGGTGAGACCTACGAGGCCACGCAGATGTACCCGAGCTTCGCCCGCACCGCCCGGGCCGAGCACGCCTACAAGGCCGCGCGCCTCTTCACCGAGATCGCCGGCGACGAGGCCGCCCACGCCCGCGCCTTCGAGCACGCACTCAAGCGCCTTTGCCACCACCACATGGCGCGCGCCGATTCCTGACCCCACGCCATCACGCGCTCCTTGCCCGGAGCCGCCGCGAACGGCCCGGCTCTCACCGAGAGCCGGGCCGGACGTTTACGGGGCCCCGCCTCCGACGCCGACCGCGTTCAGGCGCGGCCAGGGCATGCGCCATTCATTATGCGACCGCCCCCAGCACTCGTACAAAGGCATGCCGAAATGGCGTGAAGGCCACGCCTTTGTTTACCGCGCACCCCGAGACCGCCCCCGGGCCCGATCGTTTGTCGGGCACTCCGAAGAAACCGACGTACGCGAAGGTACGCGGTAAAGGCCGGGCTCCGTGCGCCGCAGGAAGCACTACTTCAGTCGGCACTCACATTCGAACCACTTCGCCACCATCCCTGCCATCCCCGTGCGGCGGCCTTCGACACGGCGAATCCCCATTCGCCACTGGCCGCCTGGCGGCAGAGTACCGGCCCGCGGACGACCGACGGGCCGGATTCGCGGCAGGACGATGATCTTGTGGCGCAGATCATGACAACCCGCGGTGTCGCCCTCATCGCCCCGTGTACAGAGGCTGTAGCGCCGGACGGCGGCGACCCCCGGCCCTGACCGCGTATTTACGACCCACCACAAATATGTGATCGAGTGATCACTGATCGCAATCAGCATTTAATAACCAACTACTTATGTGCCCTAGAGCACACTGAGTTGTCAAACGCTCGAAATGGCGTACAGTTCCTGTCCGTCGGCAGGAGCAATTGCTGTCGAACGTTGGGAGGGAAGCCTTCCCGACGGCCACCAAACAACACGTCGAGGTCTCGGACCTCGGCGGAAAGCAAAGGGAGTTGGTTTCCATGACCTGCCCCAAGTGCGGTGCCCAGATGTCGAAGCCGGGCGACCAGGGGGGCTCCATGTGGTTCTGCGGCAACTGCGGAAACCTGGAGCAGAGCTGACTCAACAAGGTCAGCCCACTGAGTAGTGGGCTGGCACCCGCATAAAGCGGCTGTTCCCCGACCAGTTCGGGGGGCGGCCGCCACCTCTCTGTCCGGTGTCCTTCGTCGACGTGTCACCCATCGAGCCGGACGAGCCGGTCCGGTGGTCAGACGAGGTTGTCCTCCACCTTGAGACCGAACTCGCCCCGGCCGTACATGGACAGGGCGTGCTCGACGTCGTTGGCGACGTGGACGCTGCCGGCGTGGGCGTCGCGCCAGGCGCGTTCGATGACGTTGCCGCGGTGCAGGGAGTTGCCGCCGGCCGTCTTGAAGAGGATGTCGATGGCCTCGATGGCGCGTTCGGTGCCGCGCACCTGGTCGCGGCGGGCGCGCAGGCGCAGCTCCATCGGGATCTTCTCGTTGCGGACGGCGTACTCGTGGATCTCGCGGACGTTGCGGTCGGTCTGCAGGACCGCGGCGTCGATCTCGGAGGCGGCACGGGCGACGGCGACCTGGGCGAACTGGTCCTCGACGAAGCGGCCGCCGCCGAGGCTGAGGCGGATCCGGTCGCGCATGCGGGTCACGTAGAGGTCGTGGCAGCCGGCCGCCATGCCGATCACGCTGGCGGCGACGGTGCTGGTGAAGATCGTCCCGAAGGGCATGCGGTAGAGCGGGCCCGTGTTGACCTTGCGGCCGGGATTGCGGAGCTGGGCCTGCTCGAAGTTGCGCATCGCGCGGTGGGCCGGGACGAACGCCTTCTCCACGACGATGTCGTCGCTGGCGGTGCCGCGCAGGCCCATCGAGTCCCAGACCTCGGCGATCTCGTAGTCGCGCCGGGGCACGAGGACGGTCATGAAGTCGACCGGGCGGCCCTCGGCGCCGACGACGAGCGCGCCGAGCAGCGCCCAGGAGGCGAACTCGCAGCCGGACGAGAACGACCAGCGCCCCGTCACCTCGTAGCCGCCGTCGACGGGGGTGAGGCGGCCGATCGGGGCGTAGGAGGAGGCGATGAGGGTGTCCGGGCCCGCGCCCCACACCTCGCGCTGCGCCTCGTCGGCGAACAGGCCGAGGTGCCAGGAGTGGACGCCGAGGACCGCGGCGACCCAGCCGGTCGAGCCGCAGGCTCCGGAGACCGCGCGGATCACCTCGTAGAAGGCGACGGGGTCGTCCTCGGCGCCGCCGTACCGGGTGGGCTGGAGCATCCGGAACACCCCGGCGGCGGTCAGCTCCCGGATCGTCTCCGCGGGGATGCGTCCCTTCTCGTCCACGGACCGGGCCCGCTCGGCGATGCCGGGCAGCAGTCCGCGCACCGCGTCCAGGACCTCGTTGCTCATCCCCGCTCCTTCCCTAGTACGGCCATTGCAGGAGACCATGGTCCCGTGCCGGCGCGGGACCGGGCGTCCCGGCCAATGGGACTCGGCGGTCGGGACGGTGACCTGCGACCTAACGTTCGAATCACCCGTCCATCGCCGAAGGGATGATCCACGTGACCGCAACCGAGTCGGACGCCGTCCGCGCCATCGAGGCGGAGGCGATCACCCGCCGTTTCGCCCGGGGATGGCACTGCCTCGGGCTGGCCGAGAAGTTCCGGGACGGCAAGCCCCACACCGTGACCGCGTTCGGGCAGAAGCTCGTCGTCTTCACCGGTGAGGACGGCACGACGAACGTCCTGGACGCCTACTGCCGCCACATGGGCGGCGACCTGTCCCAGGGCACCGTCAAGGGCAACGCGATCGCGTGCCCGTTCCACGACTGGCGCTGGGGCGGCGACGGCCGCTGCAAGCAGATCCCCTACGCGCGCCGCGTCCCGCTGCGGGCCCGGACGGCCGCGTGGCCGACGATGGAGCAGGACGGGCTGCTGTTCGTCTGGAACGACCCGGAGGGCAAGAAGCCGCCGGAGGACGTGACGATCCCGGTGATCGAGGGCGCCACCCGCGACGACTGGACCGACTGGCGCTGGACGGAGACGGTCGTCCACACCAACGCGCGCGAGGTCATCGACAACGTCGTGGACATGGCGCACTTCTTCTACATCCACAAGTCGTTCCCGACGTACTTCAAGAACATCTTCGAGGGCCAGGTGGCCACGCAGATCATGAAGGGCCGGACGCGGGAGGACGCGCGCCGGGAGGGCGGGAGCGGCGGGCCGAAGATGCTCGGCAACACCTCCGTGGCGTCCTACCACGGCCCCTCCTTCATGATCGACGAGCTGACGTACCACTACGAGGGGTACGACCTGCACTCCGTCCTGATCAACTGCCACTACCCGATCGACGAGAACTCGTTCTCGCTGCACTCGGGCATCATCGTCCAGCACAGCGACGCGCTGCCGGCCGATGCCGCGGAGGCGACCGCGCAGAAGCTGTCGGACTTCATCCTGACGGGCTTCGAGCAGGACATCGAGATCTGGCGGAACAAGACCCGCATCGACAACCCGCTGCTGTGCGAGGAGGACGGGCCCGTCTACCAGCTGCGCCGCTGGTACGAGCAGTTCTACGTGGACGTCGCCGACGTCACGCCGGAGATGACCGACCGGTTCGAGTACGAGATCGACACGACCCGGCCGGTGGAGTCCTGGCAGAAGGAGGTCGACGCGAACATGGCCCGCCGGGAGTCCGAAGGGGCGTCGGCGTGACGACCCGCCAGGACGAGCGCCTCCTGGACGGGCCGCTGCTGCCGGTCCGCTGCCGCCGCTGTGCCGCCGAGGTGATGGTGCGCAAGTCGAGCTGGGAGCAGACGAGCATCCAGTGGAACGCCGAGGCCAGGGAGGCGTGCGTGGGCCTGGACGACCCGCACGCGACCTGCCCGGCGCTCCGCTCGGCCATCCAGGAGGCCGCGCTGAACGGCGCGATCACGGTGGTCGAGTGACGGGCGGACGGCTCGCCGGGCGGGTCGCGGTCGTGACCGGCGCGGGCGACGGGATCGGGCGCGGCATCGCCCTCCGCTTCGCCGCGGAGGGGGCCCGCGTGCTGGTCGCGGAGCTCGACCCGGAGTCCGGCGAGCGGGTCGCCGCGGAGATCGGGGCGGCCGCCCGGTTCGTCCGGACGGACGTCACCGACAAGGCGCAGGTCCGCGCGATGGTGGACGCGGCGGTCGAGACGTGGGGCTCGGTGGACGTGCTGGTCAACAACGCCTGGGGCGCCGGGACGGTGAGCCGGGTGGAGGCCAAGACCGACGAGCAGATCGCCCGCGGGTTCGCGATGGGGTACTACGGCCCGCTGTGGGCGATGCAGGCCGCCTTCGCGCACATGAAGGCCCGCGGGTGGGGGCGCGTCGTCAACATGTGCTCGCTGAACGGCGTCAACGCCCACATGGGGACCCTGGAGTACAACTCGGCCAAGGAGGCCCTGCGGACGCTGACCCGCACGGCCGCCCGCGAGTGGGCGCCCACCGGCGTCGTCGTCAACGCGGTCTGCCCGGGCGCCAAGAGCGCGGCGTTCCGCCGGATGGCGGCCGCGCACCCGGAGATCGAGGCGGCCGCCGACCGCGCCAACCCGATGGGCCGCCTCGGCGACCCGGAGACCGACATCGCCCCCGTGGCGGTGTTCCTGGCGTCCGAGGACGCCCGCTACCTGACCGGGAACACCCTGTTCGCGGACGGCGGCTCGCACATCAACGGCGTCGCGTGGACGCCGGACCTGGACGGAGAGCAATGATCGACCGATACGGCCCGTGGGCCGTGATCGCGGGCGGCTCGGAGGGCGTCGGCTCGGCCTTCGCGCACCGCCTCGCCGACGCGGGCCTGAACCTCGTGCTGATCGCCCGCAAGCCGGGGCCGCTGGCGGAGACGGCCGAGGCCGTTCGCGCGAAGGGCGTCGAGGTGCGCACCCTCGAACTGGACCTGGTCGCCCCGGACCCGCTCAAGGCGGTCCGCGAGGTGACCGACGGCCTGGACGTCGGGCTGCTCGTCTTCAACGCGGGCGCCAACAGCTACGGCCACGAGTTCGTCACCGGCGACCTGGACCGCTTCCAGGGCGTCATCGACCTGAACATCACCGCCCAGCTCGCGCTCACGCACCACTTCGGCGCGCTGATGAAGGAGCGGGGACGCGGCGGCATCCTGCTGGTCGGCTCCCTCGCCGGCTACATGGGCCAGCCGCAGATCAGCATCTACTCGGCGGTGAAGGCGTTCGGCCGCGTCTTCGCCGAGGGGCTGTGGCTGGAGATGCGCGAGCACGGGGTGGACGTCCTGGAACTCGTGCTCGGCGTGACCCGCACCCCGGCGATGGAACGCGCCGGCCTCAACATGGACATGCCGGGCCTGAACGTCGCCGAGCCCGACGACGTCGCCCGCGAGGGCCTCGAACACCTGGCGGACGGCCCGGTCTGGGTCGCGGGCGGCAACTACGACATGGCCCGCAAACGCGCCGGCTTCCCCCGCGAGAAGCTCGTCGCCGGGGCGCACGCCGCGATGAAGCGCATGCTTCCGGAGCCGTCCTGACCCGCTCCGGGCGTCAGGTGTTTCGCCGAGGGGACCTCAGGCTGAGCCGCGCAGGACGTAGGCGCCGTCGCGGTGCTCGTAGACGGGGTCGGCGGTGTCGCGGCCTTCGGTGCGGAGGACGCGCTTGATGACCTTGTTGGTCGGGGTGCGGGGCAGGGCCTCGACCAGGCGGACGTAGCGCGGGGTCCACTTGGTGCCGAGGTCCGGCTGGGCGGCCAGGAAGGCCGTGAAGGCGGACGGGTCGAAGGCGTGCCCCGGGGCCAGGGTGACGGCGGCCATCACCTGGTCGCCCACCCGGTCGTCCGGGACGGCGTAGACGGCGACGTCGGTGAAGGGCTCGAAGCGGGCCAGGAGGCGTTCGACGGGGGCGGCGGCGAAGTTCTCGCCGTCCACGCGCAGCCAGTCGTCGTCGCGGCCGGCGAAGTACCAGTAGCCGTCGGCGTCGCGGTAGGCGAGGTCGCCCGACCAGGTCCAGCCGTTGCGGACGCGCCGCGCCGTCGCCTCGGGGTTGTTGTAGTAGCCCTCGAACTTGGCGGCGCCCATCGTGTCGACGATCTCGCCGATGGCCTCCTCGGCGTTGAGGAGCACCCCGTTCGCGTCGAACTCGGCGCGCGGGCATTCCCGCAGGGTCGCGGGGTCCATCACGACGGTGCCCGCCTCGGCGACGCCCAGCGAGCCGGGCGGCGTGCCGGGGACGCGGGTGAGGCGGATCTCGCCCTCGCTCGACCCGTAGGAGTCGATGACGGCGCAGCCGAACCGGCGGGCGAACGCGTCGATGTCGCGCTGCGCCGCCTCGTTGCCGAACGCGATGCGGAGCGTGTTGTCGGCGTCGTCCGGCTTCTCCGGGACGGCCAGGATGTAGCTGAGGGGCTTGCCGACGTAGTTGAAGAACGTGACGCCGTGGCGGCGCACGTCCGGGAGGAAGCCCGAGGCCGAGAATCTGCGGCGCAGGACGATGCGGCCTCCCGCGGCGACGGCGGGCGCGATCCCGGCCATCAGCGCGTTGGAGTGGAACATCGGCATGACCACGTAGAACACGTCGTCGCCGGTGAGGCCGCGCCGGTCGCGCTGCTGCACGGCGATCCGGCCCAGCCGGCGCTGCGTGCAGATCACCGCCTTGGGCGCGGACGTCGTCCCGGACGTGAACACCAGCGAGAAGATCGCGTCGGGGTCCACCGGGGCGGGGGCGGCGAGGCGGGCGGAGGCCAGCCGTTCGGCGTACGCGGGCGTGTCGACCGTCAGGGCCGGGACCCGCGTGAGCCCGTCGAGCAGCGGCGCGCGGGACGTCTCGGTGACCAGCAGCGCGCAGTCGGTGTGGGTGATGTCGCGGGCCAGCTCGGCGCCCCGCCGCGTCGGGTTCAGCTCCACGACCGGGACACCGGCGAGCGCCGCGCCGAGCAGCCAGAACAGGTGCTCGGGCCCGTTCTCCAGGAACAGGCCGACGTGGCCGGGCACGTCCCGGGCGAGCGAGGCCCGCCGCAGGGACTCCGCGACGACCTCCCGCCAGGTCCAGGAGCGGTCCTCGAAGCACAGGCCCGTCCGGTCGTCGCCGCCGCGGGCCGCGACCAGGTCGGCGAACGCGGTCTCGCGGGCGGGACGGTCGTCCCCCAGCACCGCGCTCTCCTTCGGCACCGCGCTCCGGGTCTTCCCGTCCTGCATGCGACACGGCTCCTCTCGTCTCGATGCGCCCCTAGGCGCGGTGCGGGCGGTTCGTCCAGCCCTGGTCGTCGGCGCGGACGAACCAACCGGACGCGGCGAGCGTGCCGCCGTCGACCGGGATGGTGTGGCCGGTGACGAACCGGGCGTCGTCGGAGGCGAGGAACGCGACGACGGCGGCGTAGTCGTCGGGGTCGCCGAAGCGGGCGAGCGGGACCCAGGTGTGCTCCAAGCCCTCGTCGTAGCCGCGCCGCATCCAGGCCGCCGGGGTCTGCTCGGTGTCGGCGAGGTCGGGGGCGATCGCGTTGACGCGGACGCCGTGCCGGCCGACCGCGACCGCGAGGCTGCGCGTGAACGCCGACACGCCCGCGTTGAACGCCGAGTACACCGGGTGCTGCGGGATGCCGCGGAACGCCTCGACCGTCGAGTTGTTGACGATGCTCCCCGCGCCCCGGTCGATCATCGCGGGCAGCAGCGCGTGGGTCAGCGCGAAGACGTGCAGGAGGTTCAGCTCGTAGAGGCGCTGCCACTGGCCGGGCGTGCTGTCCTGGAACGACGCGGCGGCCGGGCGGAAGTCGCCGACGTTGTTGACCAGGACGTCGGCGCCGCCGTGGTCGAGCGCGGCCGCCGCGATGTCCGCGACGGTCGCGTCCTCGGTGATGTCGCCGACGACCGTGACGCAGCGGCCCCCGGCGGCCTCGACGGCGGCGCGGGCCCGTCCGGCGGCGTCCGCGTCGATGTCGTTGAGGACCACCAGGTCGCCGCCCGCGGCGAGGCGCCGGGTGATCGCTCCCCCGATGCCGAGCGCGCCGCCGGTCACGACGCTGACCCGCGCCCGCTCAGCCATGGCGCCGCCTCCGGACGGGACGGGTCTCGATCGAGTCGATCCGCTGCTCGCGCCGCGCGAACCGCCAGGCGCCGCCGTCGAGCCGGTAGGCGTCGGTGTAGCGGCAGTGCCAGACGAGGTCCCGCACGGCGCCGTCCTCGCGGTCGCTCAGGTGGTGGGCGACGCAGGCGACCTCGCCAGTGGCGGTGCCGGGCTCGGGCCCCGCGCCGAACACCTCTCCGGCGAGCGCGTGGAACGTGACCGGGACGCCGTGCAGCGCCGACAGCGTCGCGGCGATCTCGGCGCGCCCGGTGAAGGTCCGCACCGGGTCCAGCTCGCCGGGGGCGTCGGGCAGGACGAGGACGGCGTCCTCGGCGAACAGGCCGGCCATGGCGTCGACCTCGCGGCGGTCGGCGTGCAGCGCGTACCGGGCGACGAGGTCGCCGAGCGCGATCCGGTCGGCGGTGTCGAGCGTCATGATCCCGACAGGCCCAGCCGCTCGGCGCAGGCGGACAGCTCGTCCTCGGCCTCGCCGAGGTCCGTCGTCACGGCCCCGCGCAGGACGAGCCGGTCCGCGCCGAGGGCGGCCAGCCTCTCCGCCTTCTCCGGCGTCACGGCCGCCAGCGAGTGGCCGAGGGTGAGTTCGAGGGCGTCCGGGTCGCGGCCGTTCTTCTCGGCCTCCTCCCGCATCAGCGTCACGAGCCCGCGCAGCTCGTCCCCCGCGACGCCGAGCGGTTGGAGGCCGTCGCCGTAGCGGCCCGCGCGGCGCGCGGCGGCCTTGGAGTGGCCGCCGATGTGGATGGGGATCCCGCCCTCCTGGACCGGCTTCGGGTAGCTCATCGCGCCCTCGAAGCGGAAGAACTCCCCGTCGTGGGAGGCGCCCCCGGGCGCGGTGTCGGCCCACAGCTCGCGCAGCACCCGGAGCTGCTCGTCGCCCCGCCGGCCCCGGGTCTCGAAGTCGGCGCCGCAGGCCTCGATCTCCTCGCGCATCCAGCCCATGCCGACGACGAGCCGCAGCCGCCCGCCCGACAGCGCGTCGACCGTGGCGAGCCGCTTGGCCAGCACCACCGGGTGGTGGTTCGGCAGGACGAGCACGCCGGTGGCGAGCCCGATCCGCGACGTCCGCCCCGCCAGGAACGCCAGGAGTTCCAGCGGATCGGGGATGTCCAGGTCGTCGGCCAGTTCCATCCGCCCCGAGCTGTCGTAGGGGTAGACGCTGGAGTAGCCGCTCGCCACCACCGCGTGCTCGACCGCGCCGACCGACTCGAAGCCGCAGGCCTCCGCGTGCCGGGCGTACTGGCCGATCCACGCGGGATCGGCGGTCACGCCCGCCGCCACGGGGAGAAGGACGGCGTACTTCATGCACAGACCTCTCAGTTCTCGGATGCGGCGGCGGCGCGCCCGGCGCGGCGGCCGAAGAACGTGCCGTCGCCGAGGGACGTCCCGCTGATGTAGCCCTCGCCGTGGATGCCGGAGGCGGTGCGCCCGGCGGCGTACAGGCCGGGGATCGGCTCACCGGAGTTGTTGCGGACCTCGCCGTCCACGGTGGTGTCGAGACCGCCGAGGGTGAACCCGCCGGCGCCCGTCCCGGCGCCGTGCCTACCGGCGCCGAAGAACCCGTCGGCCGGGTCGATCGCCGCGAACGGCCCCTTCAGGGGGCGCAGCCACTTGGGGTCCTTGTGGAAGTAGGGGTCCTCGCCCCGCTCCGCGAACCGGTTGTAGGTCTCGACGGTCGCCTCCAGCGAACCGGGCGGCAGGCCGAGCGACTCCTCCAGCTCCGCGACCGTCTCCGCCGCGTGCTTGGGTCGGACGCCCCACATGTCGGCCTCGGGGATCTCGTCGTGCCCGGCCTCGTCGATGATCGCCCAGTAGGGGGCGGGCTGGTGCTGGACGGCCCGGTGGCTGAACAGGCCCGGGTAGACGTCCTCGTTGATGAACCGGCGGCCGAGGCCGTCGACGAGCATGCCCCGGCAGATGACGGCGGGGTTGGCGGTGAGCGCGATCTCCACCGACGCCATGCGGCGGGTCGCGGCGCCGAGCGCGGTCGCCATCCGGATGCCGGACCCGTCGCTGGTGCCGTCGCTGACCTTGTCGTGCCCGAGCAGCACCGGGGCGTGGTCGGCGAGCATCTCCTCGTTGTCGACGAACCCGCCGGAGGTCAGAATCACGCCTCTGCGTGCCCGGTAGACCACCCGGTCGGCGAACCGGCGCGCCACGACGCCGGCGACGCGGCCGGCGCCGTCCACGACGAGGTTCGTCGCGTAGGTGTCCTGGTGGGCGACGGCGCCCGCCTCGGCGGCGGCCGCGATCAGCTTCTCCATGAGGACGCCGCCGGCGAACATCGGCGTCTCCGGGCGGTGGCCGCGCGGCGCGGGCCGGGCGATCTCGTTGTACGGCCAGGCGTTCTCGCCGAGCCACATCAGGCCGTCCTCGGTGTACGGCATCCAGCCCGGCGCGTCGAAGAGGCTCTCCTTGAACGGGACGCCGCGCGCGCGGAACCACTCGAAGTGCTCCACGCTCCCGTCGCAGTACAGCCGCAGCTTCTCCCCGTCGGCGTGCGGGCCGAGCGCCGCCGTGAGGAAGGCGAACATGGCGTCGGGCGTGTCGTCGAAGCCGCACGCCTTCTGCACCCGCGTGCCGCCGCCGAGGTACAGCTCCCCGCCCGACTGGGCGGACGTCCCGCCGGGGCCGCTCGACCGTTCCAGGACGAGCACGTCCGCGCCCGCCGCCGCGGCCTCGTACGCGGCGGCGGCGCCCGCGGCGCCGAACCCGACCACCAGCACGTCGCACTCGTGGTCGAACTCCACCTCCGCGGCGCCGACCGGTTCCACCGAGGGCTTCGGCATCGGCGTCAGCCCTTCCGCGGCGGGACGAAGGCGGCCAGCGGCTCGGACCCGGACCAGTCGTGGCCCCAGTAGCTGTCCCTGGTGATCTCCTCGGCGGTGTAGTACGCCTCGTCCACGAGCATGCCCTCGCAGCCGTACTCGACGTCCCAGCCGCCGGGGGCGCGCACGTAGAACGACACCATCTTGTCGTTGGTGTGGCGGCCCAGCGTGGAGGAGATCGAGAAGCCCTTCTCCGTGATGGCGTCGAGCGCGATGCCGACCGCGTCGAGCGTGTCGACCTCCACCATGAGGTGGACGAGGCCCGGGTCGCCGTCGAACGGCGCCGGGCAGATCGCGATGCTGTGGTGGCGCTGGTTGACGCCCATGAACCTGACCTTCGCGGCGCCGCCGCCGACCCTCATCGCGCCGCGCGGCAGGAACCCGAGGACCTCGGCGTAGAACGCGACGGTCTCGACGAACCTGGGGGTGGGCAGCACGACGTGGCCCATGCCCATGGGGCCGGTCACGAACTTCTGCGCGAAGCCGGTGCGCAGGGGGCTGTGGTCCAGGACCGGGCCCCAGAACACCTCGACGGGGGTCCCGCCCGGGTCGGTGAACGCGATGGCCTCCTCCGCGTCGCGCTCCGCCGCCTCCTTGGACGTCAGCGTCGTCACGGCCGTCCCGGACTTCTCCACGGCCTCGCGGACGGCGGCCAGCGCGTACTGGTCGCGGACCTCCCACCCGACGGCCAGCACCCGGTCGGTGTCGCCGGGCAGCACCCGGAGGCGCGAGCGGCGCTCGTCCATGCGCAGGTAGAGGCCGTCAGGGTCCGGTCCGCTCCCCTCGGCGAAGCCGAGCCCTTCCAGGGCGAACTCGCGCCAGCGGTCGATGTGCCGGGTCTGGACCTTCAGATATCCCAGCCCTCGGATCTGCGTCACTGTCCTCGGTCCCTTCTGGATAGCGGCCCGCGCGGCGGCCGTCGAGCCTCAACCTTCCAAATCCGGGGGCGGGCCGCCGGGCCCTTCCCGCTGAGTGAGAGTCTTCGTGCGCCGGGCGGACGGCGGCGGCTCTCATCTGGAGGGGGAGGTCTCATGACGACGACGGGCAGGCCGGTCGCGATGGTGACCGGGGCGAGCCGGGGCATCGGCAGGCGGACGGCGCTCGCGCTGGCCGCCGCCGGGTACGACGTCGCGTTCACCGCGCGCACGGTGGAGGAGGGCCGCGGCCGGATACCGCCGCGTCACGGGCGCGCGGAGCCGATCCCCGTCCCGGGGAGCCTGGAACGCACCACGGCGGAGATCGAGGCGCTCGGCGCGCGGGCCCTGCCGGTGCGGATGGACCTGCTCGACAGGGCGAGCGTGACGGCCGCCGCCGCGACGGTCCTCGACGCGTGGGGCCGCGTGGACGTCCTGGTCAACAACGCGGTCGCGCACGTCGCCGGGACCCACGAGCGGTTCCTCGACCTCGACCCGGAGGTGGCGGCGCGGACCGTCACGGGCAACTACCTGAACCAGATCGTCCTGCTCCAGGCCGTCCTGCCCGCGATGCTGGCGCGCGGCGGCGGGACGATCGTCGACCTGTGCTCGGGGTCGGCGACCACCGACCCGCCGGGACCGCCCGGCGAGGGCGGCTGGGGCGTGGCGTACGCGGCGTCCAAGGCGGCGTTCGGGCGCCTCGCCGGCGCGATCAACGCCGAGTACCGGGGCGCCGGCGTCCGCGCGTTCAACCTCGACCCCGGGTTCGTCGTCACCGAGGCGGGCGCGGCGCGCGGCGGCCTCGACCGCCTGAAGGACGAGGGCTTCGAGCCGACGCCGGAGGAGGCGCCGGCGGCGGCCGTGGTCTGGCTGGTCACCGACCCGGCCGCGGACGAGTACCTCGGCCGGGTCGTCTGGACCCCCAGGCTCGTCGCCGACCGCGGCCTGCTCGGCTAGGGCCCCGTGTGGCGCGGCGTGCCGGGCGGTGGAGGCGCCCACGCTCCCGGCACGCCGCGGGTCGGCGGGCTCAGATCATCGACCGCATCGGGCCCTGGGGCGGCTCGATGTCCAGGTCCGTCAGGGCGGAGACGTGGTAGACCGAGCCGGGGACGTGGATGGCGTGGGCGAGGCCGACGTGCGCGTCCCGCCAGAACCGCTGGATCGGGTTGTCGTTCCGCATCGCGTTGCCGCCCGACCGGACGACGATCTCGTTCATCGCCTGCACCGCCCGCCACGCCGCCCGGACCTGGGTGCGGCGCCCGGCGGCGCGCTCGGCGAACGTCGGCACGTGCCCGGCGGCGACCATGTCGTACATGCGCGAGCAGTTGTCCAGCAGCGCCGTGCGGGACGTCCTGATCTCCTCGGCCGCCTCGCTGATCGCGTACAGCACGTACGGGTCGTCCTTGATCTTCGTGCCGGTGATCTGGACGCGGTTGCGCTGGTAGGCCAGGTGGTGGTGCAGCGCGCCCTCGGCGATGCCGATGACCGCGGAGGAGATGCCGAGCGGGAACACGCAGGAGAACGGCATCAGGTAGGAGGGGTTGGTCAGCCCCGCCTCGCGCGGCGCCGAACCGTCCACGACCTTGGAGTACTCCAGCGTCCGGTACGCCGGGACGAACGCGTCCCTGACGATGACGTCCTTGCTGCCGGTGCCCTTCAGCCCGGCGACGTCCCACGAGTCCTCGACGATCTCGTAGTCCGCGCGCGGCAGGATCATGTGCAGGGACCGCGGCGGCTGCGCCATCTTGCCGTCCTCGTCGCCCAGCATCGCGCCGAGGAAGATCCAGTCGCAGTGGTCGGTGCCGGAGGAGAACTGCCAGCGGCCGTTGAACACGTAGCCGCCGTCCACGGGCCGGGCGATGCCCATCGGTGCGTACGGGGACGCGATCCAGGTGTCGGGGTCCTCGCCCCAGATCTCCTCGCGCACCTTCGGGTCGGCGTAGGCCATCTCCCACGGGTGGACGCCGACGATGCCGGCGACCCAGCCGGTGGAGCCGTCCAGGGAGGCGATCCCCATCACCGTCTCGGCGAACTCGCGCGGGTGGACCTCCAGGCCGCCGTGCTCCTTCGGCTGGAGCAGCCGGATCGCGCCCGCGTCCTTGAGGATCTGCGCCGCCTTGTCGTCGAGCCTGCCGAGCGCCTCGTTGGCCGGGCCGAGCTCGCGGATCTGCTCCGCCCTCTCCATGATCGTGTCAAGCACGCGGTCAGCCATCGCCTGTCTCCCAGTATGTTTCGTCAGCCGTCGTAGGTGATCTTCAGCCGGTCGGTGACCGGCCTCGCCTGGCAGGCGAGGATGAGGCCGTCGGCGAGATCCTGCTCGTCGAGGACCGTGTTGGCGTCCAGGGTGACCTCGCCCTCCAGCGCCACGCAGGCGCAGGCCGAGCAGGACCCCTCCCGGCAGGAGAACGGGGCGTCGACGCCGGCGCGCAGCAGCGCGTCGAGAAGCCGCTCGGACGCGCGCCACGGCACCGTGCGGGTCTCGCCGTCCATCTCGACCTCGATCTCCCCGGCGTCGCCGTCCTCCGCCTCCGCCTGCTCCGGCGCGTCGTCGGGCCTCTCGAACGGGTCGCCCTCCAGCGAGAAGAACCGCTCGGCGTGCACCTTCGCGCCGAGGCCGGTGAGCGTCTCGGAGACCAGGTCCATGAAGATCTCGGGGCCGCACACGTACGCGGGACGGCCCGCGTAGGGGCCCGCCAGGGAGCGGACGGCGGCGGCCGTCGGCAGGCCCTGCACCGACTCCAGCAGGTGGACGACGGTGAGCCGGTCCGGGTGCCGCTCGGTCAGCTCCCTCAGCTCGTCGGCGAAGATGACCGACCGCTCGTCCCGGTTGGCGTACAGCAGCGCCACCCTCGCCGAGCCGGCCGCCAGGCACGACTTGAGGATCGACATGACCGGGGTGATGCCGCTGCCGCCCGCGACGAGCAGCAGGTCCTCGTCCAGCGACGGCGGTGTGAACGTGCCCGCCGGGCGCAGCACCTCCAGGACGTCGCCCGCCGTGACGTTGTCGCAGATCCAGTTGGACCCGAGACCGCCCGCGACCCGCTTCACCGTCACCTTCGGGCGGTCGCCGGTGAGCGGCGAGCTGCACAGCGAGTAGCAGCGCGCGGCCCAGCCGCCCTCCGCCGGGACCCGGACGGTGAGGAACTGCCCGGGCCGGTAGGCGAACCGCTCCCGGTCGCCCTCGACGGGTTCGAGGACGAGCGAGTGCGCGTCGGCCGTCTCCCGGACGACCTCCACCACCCGCGCCTTCAGTGCCGTCATGAGCGTCCCGCGGCCTTCCCGGCGGACCCTCCGCTCCCGGCGGCGTGCCGGGCGGCGATGTAGCCGAACACGATGGCCGGGCCGATGGTGGCGCCCGGGCCCGCGTACTCGTTGCCCATCACCGACGCCGAGGAGTTGCCCGTCACGTACAGGCCCTCGATGACCGACCCGTCCTCGCGCAGGACGCGGGCGTGCTCGTCGGAGACGAGGCCGCCCTTGGTGCCGAGGTCGCCGACCTCCATCCGGAACGCGTGGTACGGGCCGCCCTCGATGACGTCCAGGTTGGGGTTCTTCAGGTTCGGGTCGCCGTAGTAGCGGTCGTAGGCGGAGTCGCCGCGGCCGAACTCGGGGTCCTTGCCCTCGCGCGCGTACCGGTTGAACGCCTCGACGGTCTCGCCCAGCGCGTCCGCCGGGACGCCGATCTCGCCGGCCAGCTCGGCGAGCGTGTCCGCCTTGAACGCGATGCCCGCCTCGTAGAACGCCTTGGGGATCGGCGCGCCCGGCAGGATCTGCGCGAACGGGTACCGGGCGCGGGCCTTGGCGTCCATCACGAACCAGCAGGGGACGTGCCCGCCCTCCAGCTGGTCGTGGACGAAGTTGACGTACGGGGCCGACTCGTTGGTGAACCGCTTGCCGTCCTGCCCCACGATCACCGACCGGGGGATGCACCGCTCCGACAGCAGCGGGATCGTCGCCCCCGCCGGGTGCCGGACGGCGGGCATCCACCACGCGTCGTCCATCAGGTCGAGCGCGGCGCCGACGCTCTCGCCGGCGCGGATGCCGTCGCCGGTGTTCTCGCGGGCGCCCATCGCGAAGTCCTCCTGGCCGCCCTTCGGGAGGTACTTGTCGCGCATCTGCTGGTTGTGGTCGAAGCCGCCCGTCGCGAGCAGGACGCCCCGGCGCCCGCGGACGCGCAGCGCCGCGCCGTCGCGCTCGACGACGACGCCGGTGACGCGGCCGTCCTCGACGACGAGCTCGGTCATGGGGGTCTTCAGCCAGAGCGGGATCCCGGCGTCCTTCAGCGCCATCCGCATCCGCGCGGCGAGCGCCCGGCCGCCGGTCGCCATGTGGCGGCGGCGGACCATGTTGGACGACACGCGCCACGCCGCGACCAGGGACGCGCGCCGGCCCGTCCAGGTGCGCTTGGCCATCGCGAGGTCGTGGTAGTCCTTCGCGGTGATCCACAGGCCGAGGGGGCCCTTCATGCTGTTCGGCCGCTGGTACCGCTCGTCGTCGCCGAGCTTGCGGGTGTCGAACGGCTTGGCCTCGATGGACCGGCCGAGCGGGCGCCCGCCCTCGTACTCGGGGTGGTAGTCGGCGTAGCCCTTCGTCCAGAAGAACCGCATCCACCTGCTCCGGCAGAGCAGCTCCATGGCGGCGGGCCCGTGGTCGACGAACGCGTCCAGCCGCGCCGCCGGGACGCGGCCCTCGGTGAGGTGGTCCAGGTAGCGCCGGATCGACTCGCGGCTGTCGTCGTGGCCGCGCGCCTTCAGCGTCGGGTTGTTGGGGATCCAGATGCCGCCGCCGGAGATCGCGGTGGAGCCGCCGAACTTCTTGCCCTTCTCCACGATCAGCGCGGAGATCCCGGCGTCGTGCGCGGTCAGCGCCGCGGCCATCCCCCCGCCGCCGCTGCCGACGATGACGAGGTCGTACTCGTGGTCCCAGCCGCTCGGACGCTCCCGCTCGCTCACCGCTCGTCCTTCCGGGTCAGGAACGCCAGCACGGCGCTCTCCCAGGCGGACTTCTGCTCGATCATCACCCAGTGCCCGCAGTTCGGGAAGATGTTCACCTGCACGTTTGGGATCGTGCGCATCGGCACGAGCACCATGTCGACGGGGCTGACCCGGTCGTCGCGGCCCCAGGTGATCAGGGTCTCGGCCTTGAGCCTGTGGAGCATCGCCCAGTACGGCGGCTCGTCGGAGGCCGCCATCGCCTTCGCGCGGGCCGCCATCGCCTTCGACCCGTACATGCGGCGCGCGCTGGCGAGGGTGTCGGGGTCGGTGGCCTGCTTCCAGCGCTCCTCGATCATCTCCTCGGTGACGATCCGCGGGTCGTACACCATCGAGTTCAGCCACCGGACGAGGCCCTCGCGGGTCGGGTCGTCGGTGAACTCGGCCAGCAGCCTGATCCCCTCGCCGGGCGCGGGGCTGAAGACGTTGCGGCCGATCCCGCCGATGGTGACCAGCCGCCGGACGCGCTCGGGGTGCCGCAGCGCCACCTGCGTCGCCACGATGCCGCCCATGGAGTTGCCGATGACGTCGACCTGGCCGAGGCCGAGGCCGTCCAGGAAGCGGACGACGGCGCCGCCGGCGGCCATCATCGGGTGCTCGTCGGTCGGGTCGCTGACGCCGAAGCCGGGGAACTCCAGGACCAGGCAGCGGAAGTGCTCGGCGAACCGGGCGAGGTTGCCGCGGTAGTTGCGCCAGCCGGTGACGCCGGGACCGGAGCCGTGCAGCAGCAGCAGCGGCGGGCCCTCACCGGCCTCGTGGTAGCGCAGGACGCCCTGGTCGGTGGCGAGCTCGCGCAACGTCGACTCGTAGGTCAGCTCCGCAGGCATGATCTCCCAGTCCTTCGACGGTGGCTTGTCCGGAACGTAATCGGCGGGACGGCGGGGTCCGGCGGTGGATCCCGATCAGCGGGACGCGGGTCCCAGGGCGGCTCGGCGGGCCTGTCCCGCGGCCCGCTTCCACTCATCGGGATCGGGGCGGGTGGGCGCGCAGGGGCGTGCCTACCTTCGGGCTCACCGGCGGCCCCTTGACCGGTGCCGGGTGAGTACCCGTTAGTAGAAATGTCGCATAGTGGATTCGAACGCCCGCCCGCTCGCAGCCCCGAGGTGAACACATGCCAGCCGAGCCAGCGCTCACGCCCCTGCACGACGCCGACGCGGCCGCGCCGGAGCCGGCGGACTTCCGCAAGGCCATGGCGGAGTTCGCGACGGGCGTCACCGTGGTCACCGCCCTCGACGGCGGCGAGCCCGTCGGCTTCGCCTGCCAGTCGTTCGCGTCCGTGTCGCTGGACCCGCCGCTCATCCTGTTCTGCGCGGACAAGCGCGGGCGGTCGTGGCCCCGGATCCGCTCGGCGGGACGGTTCTGCGTGAACGTCCTCGGCGAGGAGCAGCGCGAGCTGTGCGAGCGCTTCGGGTCGAGCCGGGGCGCCAAGTTCGAGGGGCTGGACTGGGAGGAGTCGCGGTGGGGCGCCCCCGCCCTGCCGGACGTCCTGCTCGCGGTCCACTGCGTCGTGCACGACGTGCACGAGGCCGGCGACCACGAGGTGGTGATCGGGCGGGTCCTGGCGGTGGACCGGCACGAGGTGGTGGACGGCGCGTGGCGGCGCCCGATGGTGTTCTTCCGCAGCCGGTTCGGCGTCGGGGAGCCCGACGCGCCGATCGCGCCCGACCCGTGGGGCGTCGGCGACCGGTGGGGCTGGGGTTGACGTCACCTCGGGCCGCCCGTCACATCCAGTCGCCGCGCCCGTCGACGGCGAGCAGCCGGTTCATCGTCTCCGGCGACCAGCTGGTCTCCTCGCCGGTCCGCACGGCGCGCCGGGTGCGCCCGCCGGGGCGTCCCGCGCGGGCGCCGGGGGCCGAGCCGGGGAACAGGATCTGCGACGCCTCGCGGGCGGCGGTGACCACCAGCGGCGCGACGTTCTCCAGCGGCGCGCGGATGTCGCCGACCAGGGAGATCCCCGCGACCGGCCCCTCCGCGCCGCGGATCGCCGCGGCGACGCAGGCGATGCCGGGGTAGGACTCGCCGCGCTCGAACGCCAGGCCGCGGCGCTGCCGGATGCGGTGCAGCTCCTGGTGGAGCGTGCCGAGCTCGCCGATCGTGCGGCTGGTGAAGCGGCTGATGCCCGAGCCGAGCAGCGCGTCCACCTGCTCGGGCTCCAGCCACGCCAGCATCGCCTTGCCGAGGGCGGTGCAGTGCGCCGGGGCGCGGCCGCCGACCCGTGAGGGGACGGAGGTGGCGAGCCGCCCGCCGAGCTTGTCCAGGTAGAAGATCTCGGCGCCGTCCAGGACGGCCAGGTGCGCGACGAGCCCGGTGGTGACCTGCAGCTCGTGCAGCAGCGGCGCGGCGGCCTCGCGGATCTTGCCGTGCCCGCCGTCCTGCCCGCCGAGGCCGAGGGCGCGCTGGCCGAGCCCGTAGCCGAACGAGTGGTGCGCGAGCCAGCGCTGCCGGACGAGCTGGTCCAGGATGCGGTGCGCGGTGGAGCGCGGCAGCCGGGTGCGGCGGGCGACGTCCTCCAGGGTCAGCCGGGCGGTCGGCCCGTTGAACGCGTCGAGGATCAGCGTCATCCGCTCGATCATCGACGGCGGCGACTCCCGGCGCGCGGTCGACATGACCTCCGGCGCGGTCAGGGCCCCCGGCCTGGTCATGGCCTCCGGCGTGGCTGCCTCCGGCATCGTGGCCTCGGTCATCGCACCTCCCAGAACATGACTGAAATGAATTCTTGTTACCTGGAATGTAGCAACCGCTTGCTAGCAGCGGAAGAGGAGAAGTAAGACCAGGTCAGCCAGAGGCTTCGGCATCGGGACCGCGCCCCAGGTCGGACCGGCCACCGTGATAGAACGTTTTTCCACCAACGAGGGGAGCAGCGATGCGTGTCGGGATCGTCACGCCGGTGGTGGCGCAGCCGCCCGGCCATGCCGCCTGGGAGCGCGGCGCGGGCATCGAGGAGATCGCCCTGATCGCCGGGGCCGCCGACCGGCTCGGCTACCACCACCTGACGTGCAGCGAGCACGTCGCCGTCCCGGCCGAGGCCGCCGAGCAGCGCGGCGGCGTCTACTGGGACCCGCTCGCGACCTTCGGGCACCTCGCCGCCCGCACGTCCCGGATCCGGCTCGCCACGCAGGTGCTCGTGCTCGGCTACCACCACCCGCTCGCCATCGCCAAGCGCTACGGCACGCTCGACCGGGTCAGCGGCGGGCGGCTCACGCTCGGCCTCGGCGTCGGCAGCCTGGAGGAGGAGTTCGACCTGCTCGGCGCGCCGTTCGCCGGCCGCGGCTCCCGCGCCGACGACGCGCTGGCGGCGCTGCGCGCCTCCCTGTCGCGGCGCACGCCGGAGTACCGCGGCGAGCACTACGCCTACTCCGGGCTCGTCGTGGAGCCGCACGCCGTCCAGGACCGCGTCCCGCTGTGGATCGGCGGCCGCTCGGGCCGCTCGCTGCGCCGCGCGCTGGACGCCGACGGCTGGGTGCCGTTCGGCCTGCCGCTGCGCACGCTCGCGGAGATGCTCGCGGACGCCGACGTGCCGCCCGGCTTCGACGTGGTCCTCGCGCCGTCCCGCCCGCTGGACCCGATCGGCGCCCCGGAGGCGGCCGGGACGGCGCTCGCCCGGCTGCGCGAGGCGGGCGCCACGATCGCCGGCGTCCGGATGGAGTCGGAGTCGGCGGAGCACTACTGCGAGCAGCTCGCCGCCCTGCGCGGGCTGGCCGTCGGCTACGGCCTGGTCTTCGGGGAGGAGCGGTGAGCGTCGAAGCCCGGCTGGCCGCCCTCGAGGAGCGGCTGCGCGCCCTGGAGGACGAGCGGGAGATCACCCGGCTGATCCTGTCCTACGGGCCGCTGGTCGACAGCGGCTCCGCGGCCGAGGTCGCCGGGCTCTGGGAGCCGGACGGCGTCTACGACGTGGACGAGCTGATGATGACCGGGCACCCGGAGATCGAGGCGATGGTCCGCTCGGCGAACCACCAGCGGTGGATCTCCGGCGGCTGCGCGCACGTCGTCGGCCCGCCGCACGTCACGCTCTCCGGCGACGAGGCCACCGCCGTCGGCTACACCCTCATGATCGTCAAGCGGCCGGACGGCTTCGTGCTGCGCCGCGCCACCGCCAACCACTGGCGGCTGCGCCGCACCCCGTCCGGCTGGCGCGCCGTGACCCGCGTCAACCGCGTCCTCGACGGCCGCGAGGAGTCCCCCGACCTGCTCGCCTCCCACTTCCCGGACGCCGTCCGGCACCGCTGAGAGCCCGCGGACCGGGGGCGGCGGCTCAGGGGGTGACGCCCATGGTGGCGAGGATCCCGCCGGCCAGCTCCCCGTCGCCCTCGGCGCGGACGGCGACGTCGCCCGCCGCGCAGCGTCCGGCGGTCAGCCGGACGTAGGTCTCCCAGTCCATGGCGATCCTCGCCGACGGGGACGCCGGGACGTCGGACCACGCGCCGCGGCCGTCGTCGCCGACCGTGACGGCGACCTCGAAGTCGGGCGGGCCGGAGATCGTGAGGACGGCGCTGCGACCGGGCGCGCCCTTCGCCGCCCGCGCCACGATGCGGGGCAGGGGGCGGCTCAGCAGTTCCCAGAAGCACCGCGCCGCGGGGGCGTCGAGGTTGCCGGGGCGGCCGACCGCCCGGCGGACGTCCTGCTCGTGGGTCCAGCAGTCCATGGCGCGGAACTTCATGAACCGCGTGTAGGGGCCCTCCCTGCCGTCCGGGCACATCAGGACGCGGTCGGGGTCCTCGCCGGCCAGCTGCACCAGGCGGCGTTCGAGCGCGTCCGCCAGTTCCGCCGCGACCTGCGGGCCGGGGACCGGCCGCCGCGCGTGCACCGCCAGCTCGGTGTAGCGGGCGAAGTCGTTGCGGAGGTGCTCGAACTCGGGCAGCTCGACGGGCGGGGCGGGATCGCCGAGCAGGTCGCGCTCCACGCCGGCGAGGTGGGAGAACTGGTCCTTGACCGTCCAGCCGGGACACTCGGTCGGCCGGTCCCAGTCGTCGTCGCCCAGCGTCCCGGCGAGCGCAAGCGTCGAGCGGATCGTCTGCTCGTACGCGGCGGTGTTGGCGCGCATCTGCTCGTTCATGATCACCCCTCCGTCGGCGCCACGAAGCTTACGGCCCGTCCCGGCCCGGAGGTCTGGCCGGGACGGGCCATCAGCGGGCTCAGGCGCCGAGGACGCCGCCGATGACGGCGGCGTACGCGGCCTCGCCCGCCGCGTTCGGGTGCAGGGGCGCGGCGGAGTGGACGGGGACGTAGCCCTCGACCCAGCGCTGGGACGCCGACTGGCACGCGTCGTGGCCGGCGCTGGGCGTGACCAGGTCGATGTAGGTCCCGCCGTGCGCGGTCGTCTGCTGGCGGATCACGTCGTTCAGGGCGTTCACGGAGCCCTGGAGGAAGTTGGCGTCCGTGGGCAGCACGGGCTGGACGGGCCAGCAGCCGTTCCGCCTGACGTAGAGGCCATAGCCGGTGACGACGATCCGGGCCTTCGGGGAGCGGGCGCGGATCCCGTCCAGGAGGGCGGACAGCTTCGGGCCGAAGTCGCGGGTGCGCTGGGCCACCTGGTCCTCGAACTCGCCCTTGCACGGGGTGGCGGTGGGGTCGAGGGTGGCGCAGTCCTGGGCGATGCCGACCAGGCCGACGTCGTTGCCGCCGATGGTGAGGGTCACGAGCGCGGTGGACGCGGTGAGCGCGTCGAGCTGCGGCGGGACGGTCCCGGTGTCGACGCCGCCGACGCTGGTGCTCTGCGACTGGGTCATGTGGGTGGTCTTGGCGCCGCTGCAGGTGACGTCCCGGAGGGCGGCGCCCGTGCGGGAGGCCAGCACGTGCGCGTAGTTGCGGGTGGAGCGCCCGCAGCCGACCGGGCCGGTGATGTCCGGGATGAGCGGGCCGGACGCCATCGAGTCGCCGAGCGCGACGTACTCCACCGCGGCGGCCGCCGCGGGAACGGCCGTCCCGCCGAGCGCCGCGCCCGCCAGAACGAGCGCGCCGACCGCGCCCCCGGCGACTCGGCTCCTCGCGGCCCGGCCCCTGACGGCCCGGGGGGTGGACGGGCGGCCGTTGAACAGACGCTTCATGAGCTGACTCCCGGCGTCATGGACGATGTCGCCGTGATCGTCCAGAATCTGGACACGCCGTTCAATTGGCGCGAAAACAGACTCTTCCGGGAGCCGTTGTGACGCGGGACAAGACGCCGGCGCTGCGCGTGGCGGGCCGGCCGGTGGCGGCCCATCTGCGGGTCCGCGCGCCGCTGCTGACCCGCCGCGTCGTGGCGCGGCTGCTCGCCGAGCTGCCCGTCTACGCCGAGCTGCCGCAGGAGGAGGTCGCCGGGGACGTCGCCGGGATCGTCCAGCACAGCCTGCGGCAGTTCGCGGACGTTCTGGAGCGGCGCCGGCCCGCCCGCGCGGCCGACTTCGCACGGCAGCGCGACTCGGCGGCGCTGCGGGCCGAGGAGGGCGTGCCGCTGGACGCGATCCTCGCCGCCTACCAGATCGGGGCGGCCATGGCCTGGGAGGACCTGACCGCCGGGGCCGAGCCGGACGACCTGCCCGCCTTCCAGGAGGCGCTCGGCTACTTCTTGGACTTCCAGCGGCTGCTGACCTCCGCCGTCAGCGCCGCCTACCTGGAGGTGAGGCAGATCCTCGACAGCCAGGAGCACGGCGGCCGGCACGCCCTGATGACCGCGCTGCTGGCGGGGGACACCGCGGGGCACCGCCCGGCGCCCCGCTACGCCGTCCTGGCGCTGGCGTTCGGCCCGCATCCGGACGAGGCCGGGTCGGGCCAGCGCGCCCGGATCGCGGCCCGCCGCAAGATCCGCCGCGTCCGGACCGCGCTGGACGCCGTCGCCGACGAGCCCGCGCTCACCGCTTTGGACGCCTCGGGAGGGACGGCCCTGCTCCCCTACTCCGCCGGGTGGGAGACCCTGCACGACCTGGTCGCGGGCGCGGCGAAGGCGGCCGACATCGAGGTGACGGCCGCCGCGGAGATCACCGGGCCGGCGGGCGTCCCGGGCGCCGTCGCCCAGACCGGCGAGATCATGGACCTGGTCCGCCGGGCGGGCCGCCCGCCCGGCCTGTACCGGCTCGCCGACGTCCTGCTGGACTACCAGCTGAGCCGTCCGAGCGGCGCGCTCGCCGCGCTCGCCGAACTGCTGGCGCCCCTGGACCTCAGGCCCGACCTGCTGCGCACGCTGGAGCGCTACCTGGCGCTCGACCTGGACCGCCGCGCGACCGGCGCGGCCCTGCACGTCCACCCGAACACGGTCGCCTACCGGATTCGCCGCATCAGCGCCCTCACCGGCCTGGACCCGGCCCGCCCCGGCGACCTCCAGCTCCTGAACGCCGCCCTGATAGCCCGCCGCTCCCTGCGCTGATCCCTGCGCCGATCCGCCGCCGGGACCAATCCCGGACCGCGATTCCGTGATCATGATAATGCGTATATAAATGTATAAAGGGAACTTGATCCACTTGCGCGAACCCCGCTGGGAGTTGATCGGTGTGACCGTGGGGGCCGCCCGGACGTCCACCGAAGACGAATGGCCGGCCACCCTGAGCGTCCAGAGCCTGCTGGAGCAGGGGTGGCGGCCGACTCCGTTCCGCGAGTTCGTCCTGAAAGTCCACAGCAGATGCAACCTGGCCTGCGACTACTGCTACATGTACGAGATGGCGGACCAGAGCTGGCGGCGCCAGCCGCGCCGCATGTCGCGCGCCACCCTGGACCGCACGGCCGCCCGCATCGCCGAGCACGCGCGCTCCAATGACCTGTCCCGGATCGGCGTCGTCCTGCACGGCGGAGAACCGCTGCTCGCCGGTCCCGAGCACATCCGCTACGCGGTCGAGGCGGTCAATTCGGCCGTGGATTCCCGGACGTCGGTGAGTTTCCACTTGCAGACCAATGGCGTCCTCCTCGATTCGGTCTACCTGAATCTCTTCGACGAACTCGACATATACGCGAGCGTCAGCCTGGACGGCGACGAGGACGGCCACGACCGCCACCGCCGCCGCGCCAACGGCAGGGGAAGCCACGAGGAGGTCACGACCGGGCTGCACCGGCTGACGACGCCCGCGTACCGCCGGCTGTTCAGCGGCCTGCTGAGCACGATCGACCTGCGCAACGACCCCGTCGCCACCTACGAGGCGCTCCTCGCCCACCGCCCCCCGGCCGTCGACTTCCTGCTCCCGCACGGCAACTGGGACACCCCGCCTCCGGGCCGCGGCGACGACGACGCGACACCGTACGGCGACTGGCTCGTCGCGATCTTCGAACGCTGGTACCGCACCCCGGTGCGGGAGACCCGCGTCCGGCTGTTCGACGAGATCATCCGGCTGCTGCTCGGCCGCCCCTCGCGCAGCGAGACGATCGGGCTGTCGCCGGTCGCGGTCGCCGTGGTGGAGACCGACGGCTCCATCGAGC
This sequence comes from Actinomadura sp. NPDC048021, assembly GCF_040653135.1. Lineage (NCBI taxonomy): Bacteria > Bacillati > Actinomycetota > Actinomycetes > Streptosporangiales > Thermomonosporaceae > Actinomadura > Actinomadura sp. NPDC048021. The sequence goes on along the minus strand of NZ_JBEZJQ010000011.1, from coordinate 7,403 downwards.
AGGTCGACACGCTCAAGTCCGCCTACGAGGGCGCCGCGCACACCGAACTGCACGTGGGCAGGGACACCTTCGACGCAGCCCTGATGCTCCCCGCGATGGCCGCGCGCCAGATCGGCCGCCGGGCACTCGCCGACGCGTGTACGGCCTGCCCCGTCCACCGCGTCTGCGGCGGCGGCCTCTACACCCACCGGTACCGCTCCGGCACCGGCTTCGCCAACCCGTCCGTCTACTGCCGCGACCTCTTCCGCCTGGTCACCCACGTGCGGGACGCGGTCTCGCAGGACGTCGAGGCGTACACGAGGAAGGTGTCGTCCCAGGAGGGAACCGGATGAGCCCGGGCGTCCACCGGATCCCCGAGAAGGTCTTCCTGGCGCTCGCCGCGGGCGAGGGCGGCCCGGCCGCGGTCGAACTCCTCCACAGAGCCCAGTACAGCAAGCGCCTCCTGCTGCTGCGGGGCGTGCGCGACGCGGGCGGCCCCCAGGCCGCGGAGGCCTACGACCTGCTCGGACGCATCCAGCAGAGGGCCCCGCAGGCGGCCGAGGCCGTGCTGCGGCATCCGACCGTCGGCGAATGGGCCAGGCGCGCTCTCGCCGGCCCGTCCGGCGCGGAAGGCGGCGCCGCCCCGGCCGGCCTCGCCGCCCTCGCCGCCGGGGCGGCGGTCAAGGCGCGACTTCCCTGCGAGATCGAGGTGCCGGCGCGCTCGGGGGCGATCGTCCTTCCCGGGCTGGGACGCGCCCTCGTCCCCGGCCGGAGGAGCGCGCTCGTCCGGTCCGGACCGGGCGGGGCGGAGGTCGTCGCCGGGAACCTGCGGATCGGGCTGCCGGCCGACGTCCACCGGGACGCGCCCGGCTGGGAGGCCCTGCGGAGGCTGACCGCCGAACACCGCGGCGCGCACGCCGGCTTCCTGCTCGACGACCACGACCCGGACCGCATGCCCGGAGCCGAGCGGCTCCAGCACCGCCTGAGCGGCGCCGAGCTCGACCACTGGCAGACGGTCCTGGACGGCGCCTGGCGCATCCTGGTCGACCACCATCCGGGCGTCGCGGAGGACGTCGCCGCCTTCGTGTCCGTCCTGACCCCGCTCGTCGCCCCGGCACAGGGGCAGTCCAGCGCGACGCCCAGGCACGCTTTCGGCAGCATCGGCCTGTCCAGCCCGCCCGACGCCCGCTTCCTCGCGGTCACGCTGGCCCACGAGGTCCAGCACACCAAGCTCACCGGGCTTCTGGACGCCGTCCACCTCACCCGCCCCGACGACGGCACCACCTACTACGCGCCCTGGCGGGAGGATCCGAGGCCCGTCGCGGGGCTGCTCCAGGGCGCCTACGCCCACCTCGGCATCGCCAGGTTCTGGCGGGACCAGCGCCGGCACGAGACGGGCGAGGCCGCCCTTGAGGCCGAGAGCGACTTCGCGCGCTGGCGCGCCGCCACGGACCTCGTCATCCGCACCCTCGCCTCCAGCGGAGGGCTCACCGCCGAGGGCGAGGTGTTCGTCGGCGAGATGGGCCGGACCGTCCGGGCCTGGCTGGACGAGCCCGTCCCCTCCGAGGCCCTGCGCCGCGGCGGCGAGGCCGCGGGACGGCACCTGACCGCCTGGCGCCGCCGCAACCCCGGGCATCCCTCGCCCTCCGGCGCCGCCTAGATCGGCGGCGGGTCGAAGTCGCAGTCGAGGTTGCGCCACTCCCCCGCGACGACGGCGTCCGGATGCTCCAGGCCTAGCGTCCTGGAGTAGGCGTTCATCGTCTCCTCGTGCAGCCGGTCCGCCTCGTCCGCGTCGCCGGACTCCCGCAGCGAGACCGCGAGGTTCGCGGCGCAGGCCAGGGTCATCGGGTGCTCGTCCCCGATCGCCGCGCGCAGCCGCCGCAGCGTCCCCCGGCCGAGCCTGCACGCCGACTCCACCTCGCCGAGCGCGAGCAGGTCGCTGGCCAGGTTGGTGGCCACGGTGAGCGAGTAGTGGTGGTCGCGTCCGAGCTTGACCTCCAGCCCCGCCAGCGCCTTCTCGTTGGACGCCCGCGCGGACGCCGCGTCGCCGCACACCCGGTGCAGCAGCGCCAGGTTCCCGCCGCAGCCGTGGTTGTAGGGGTGCTCGGGCCCGTAGGCCTTCGGATAGCGGACGACCGTGTCGGCCGCGAGTTCCAGGGCCGACTTCAGGTCCCCGGTGCAGCGCTGCCCGTTGGCCAGGCACATCGCCGCGGCCAGGGTGTCGGGGTGGTCCAGCCCGAACAGGCGCACGGAGCGCGCGTTGACCTCCTGCGCCACCTCCAGGGCCCTGTCCAGCTCGCCCGCGCGGCGCAGCGCGATCGAGAGGTCCTTGGCCACGCGCAGCGTCAGCGGGTGCTCGGCGCCGAGTTCGTCGACGCACTTGGCGTAGGCGTCCTCACCCAGATCGCAGGCCTCGGAGTACTCGCCGCAGAGGCGCACCGCGCGCGCCAGGCCCCCGAGCGCGTTGCTGACGTTGACCGCGGTTCCCCGGGCGACGTCCCCGAACCTCAGGCAGACGGTCTCGTGGAGCTCCTTCGACTTGACGTAGTCGCTGTTCAGCCCGTGGTCGAGCGCCAGGTTGTGCATCACCCGCAGCGTGTCGGGCGCCGACTCGCCGAACGCCTCCGTGTGCCGTTCCAGGGAGCGCATGTCGTGGTCGCGGGCGTCCGAGAAGTCCCCGCGCGCCCGCAGGTCGGCGCCGAGCGAGTTCAGCAGTTGCAGGGTCATCCGGTGCTTGGGGCCGACCAGCGCCTCCGTCCGCTCCATGGCCTTCAGGTTCGACTCGTAGGCGGCGCCGTACTCCCCGAGGTCCCGCAGGATGTTGCCGAACTGGCGCTTGCCCTCCAGGAGGTCGATGTCGTCCTCCCCGGAGTCGGCCGCCCACTGGTCGAGGAGGCGTTCGATCAGGTGCTGCGCGAACGCGTAGTCGCCGGACAGCCGCAGGTAGCGGACGATGTTGAGGGCGAACTTGCGGACCTCGGGGTCGGTGCTCTCGGCGACGGCGGCGGGCTCCACGTGGCCGATCAGCTCCGAGTAGCGCCGCCAGCTCGCCGGCGACTCCGCGTCCTCGGGGGGCGTCGCGGCCACGAGGAGCATGTGCACCTCGCCGCGGAAGCGCGCCTGCTCCGCCGGGCTCAGCTCGTCGCGCAGCAGCGCCTGGATCAGCCGGTGCACCTGGACGGTCCGGCTCGGCGCGTCGATCTTCGCCAGCGCGTACCGGTTGACCTCCCCGAAGGCCCGCGCGAGGCGGATCGGGTTGCGCAGCAGCCCGGCCAGCGGCTGGCTGATCCCGGGCGGGGTCCGGGAGAACACCTCGCGCGGGATCGGCTCGGGGCCGAAGAACGCGCAGCAGCGCAGGAGCTCGACGGCTTCGGGCACCTTCTCGGCCAGGCTGTTCACCGACAGCCGCCACGCCGCCGTCATCGACACCGGGTACTCGGTCGGCTTGCCCTCGGCCAGCAGCTGGCTGGTGCACTCGTCGAGCAGCCGCAGGTACTCGGTGACGGACATGCCCGTCTCGGCCTGCAACGCCCCGGCCTGCTCCAGGGCGAGCGGCAGGTCCCCGAGCTCGTGGGCGAGGCGGTTCGCGTCCTCCTCGCCGATCGCGCGCGGGACGCGCTTGTTGAGGAACGCGACGCTCTCGTCGCGGCTGAAGACGTTGACCTGGACGGTGTGGCCGACGCCCTCCCACCGCGGGTTGCGCGAGGTGACGAGGACGTGCCCCTGCCCCTGGCCCTGGGGCAGCAGGTCCTGGAGGTCCTCGGGCTGGTCGGCGTTGTCGAAGATGAGGAGCCAGCGGCGGTACGGCTCCCCGCGGCGCAGCGCTTCGAGGACGTCGTTGGCCGCGTCCTCGACGCCCCGGGCCGTGGCGGAGGTCAGGCCGAGCTTGGGCGCCAGCGACGCCAGCGCCGGCCGCACCAGGGACGGCTGGTCGGCCGGAACCCACCACACCACGTCGTAGTCCACGGCGAACCGGTGCGCGAACTCCACCGCCATCTGGGTCTTGCCCACGCCGCCGAGCCCGTGCAGGGCGTGCGGGAGCACGGCGGTGACCTGGCCGGAGATGCCTGCCTTCAGCTTGGTGAGCAGCTCCTCGCGTCCGGTGAAGTTCTTGTTCCGCGGCGGGATCTTGCCCCAGACCGCCGGGGCCGTCTCCGGGAACGACACGCGTCCACCTCGCATTCCGCCGATCACCACATGGCCGGATCGCTGCGCCGGCATGCGCACTTAGCTACCGTATTATCCCAATTCAGTCAGGGGGGGAATAGGTCACGCGTCACAGATCCGAACCGCGCCCGTTTCTGCGGGCCCTCTTTTCGGTCCGGCTAATTCGCCTGTTTCGATCGCACTATAAAAGCGTCGACCGGCGACCGGGAACGGCAATGGTCAAAGCAGGATTCTTCTGTAATCATTGGAGTCAGCCGCCCATGCACGGACAATCCTGTACTGTGCGCCCGCCCACCCGCCAGGCGGCGTGACCCCGCCCGAGGAGATTCCATGCAGCAGGAACCCGCTCTCCACGGCGACCTGATCGACGTGTCCGGACTCTCGCTCCGCGAACTCGACGACGTGCTCGGCGAGTCGGCCATCGAACTGGCCCTGCGCGAGATCCTCGACCCCAGCCGCGGAGAGATCGCCTCCGCCGGCTTCGAGAGCAAGCTCGGCTGACCCCGCGGCCGCCGGCCCCCCGCGTCTCCCGGCGCGGGGCCGACCGGCGCACCCCCTGGTCCGGCATCCGCCGGTGCGGAGCACCGCGCGGGCCACGGGCGGCTCGTCCTGTGCCGCCCCTCTGGCGGCGGAAGCGGGAAGCGCGTCCCGCACCGATCCCCACGATCGGCATACCGTCGTTCAAGAGTCGTACGAGACTCGCCCGCGGGAAGTCGTTTTTCGACAATCGACCCGTTTCTCGCCGCGATCTCCACTAGAGTCTGCCTGCGACCCCGGCACTACGGGGCCGCAGGCTTTCTTCTCGGTATGAACGCGCCCGGAGCTTTTCGACCGTTTTCCTTTCGCCGCTCATGCCGTCGGACGGAAAGCCATTCGGGCCGGCGCACCCATTGCCGCCGCCCGCTGGTCGGCGCCCGGTCGCACCTCGACCGAACCGGCCACCATCGGTTCCGGGAAGGATGCAACAGGTGGCCGCTTTCGACGGCGCGAGCGGGTCCACGTGAAACCACGAGCGTCCATGCCACGGGATTTCACCTTCCTGTGGAGCGGGTCGGCCGCCTCCCAGCTCGGCACCATGAACGCGGCCATCGCGATCCCGCTGCTGGCGCTGTCGCTGACCCGCTCGCCGGTCTTCGCGGGCTGGGTCGCCGCGGCCGGGACGTTCCCCCGGCTCCTCCTCTACGTGCCCGCGGGCATGCTCGCGGACCGCTTCGACCGCCGGCGCATCATGCTGACCTGCCAGTACACGCGGTTCGGCGTGTCGGTACTGCTGGCCGTCGGCCTCGCTCTGCACTACCACCCCGGCCTGCTCCTGGTCGGCGCGGCCGCGGCGGACGGCGCGCTCGCGGGCCTGTACAGCCTGGCCGAGGTCGCCGTCGTCAAGCGCGTCGTCCGCCCCGACCAGCTTCCCGAGGCGATGGCGAGAAACGAGGCAAGGGGCCATATCGCGCTGCTTCTCGGCCGCCCGCTCGGCGGATTCCTGTATGGCCTGGACAGGGCGCTTCCCTTCGCCGCCGACGCTCTCTCCTCCCTTTTCTCCGCCCTCACGCTGCACTGCGTGCGGGAGAAGAATTTCGCACCGGAGGAACAACGGGCCCCCGAACCCACCGATTTCGGAAAGTGCATTCGTTTCATCCTGGGCCACCCATTCCTGTGCATGGTGATCGCCGTGTGCGCGGTGACGAACTTCGCCTTCCAGATCATCTTTCTGAGGCTCGTGGTGCAGGCGGACCAGGAGTTCTCCTCCACTTCGATGATCGGCATTCTCTTCGCGGCGTCCGGGCTCGGGGGCACGCTCGGCGCCGTCGCGGCGTCCCACCTTTCCCGGCGCTACCGCCTGGCCCAGGGCAACCGGCCGATGCGGCTGCTGTTCTGCTGCGTCTGGGGATGGTTCGCGATGACCGCGATCGTGACGGCCTACGACAGCCCGCTGGCCGGGCTCGCCGCCTGGGGCGGGATCAGCTTCATCGGCGCGCACATGAACGTGGCGCTCACCGTCTACCAGGCGACGTGGATCCCCGACGACATGCTGGCGCGGGTGGCCAGCATCAACAGCCTCGTCACGCAGAGCGCCGTCCCCCTGGGGTCGCTGTTCTCCGGCTACCTGCTCTCGCTGGTGGCGAGCACGAGGATCGCGACCGGGGTCGTCACCGCGATCACCCTGTGCGTCGCCGTGGTCAGCAGCTGCTGCCTCTGGTCGCTGCGGAAACGGCGGAACATCGGCTCCCAGCAGACGCTCAGGGGCGCGCTCGCCGAGGTGGTCGGGCCGCCGCTCCGCCGGTGCGCGGCGGCGGCCCGCGCGGTCCCGGGACGGGTCCGCTCCACGGCCCGGCCCGCGGACTCCGGTTCCGACACAGACCTTTATGACAATTCCACACCGCCGGAAATGCCCCAGGGGATCATTTCTCGCTGAACGCGTACGATATGCCCCACCGATGGGGGTCCCGGTGCGGTTTGGGTGTCGGAGGGGATGAGTGTCGGACGTGGCATGGTCGCTGCCTTTCGAAGACCAGTCCCGCCTCGTGCGGGCCCTGTGGGAACTGGAGACCGTGCGCAAGCGCACCTCCCGTGACCTCTGCGTCTCCCTTCTGGAACGGCGGCTGGGCCATCCCCTCCCGATCAGCCGGGACGACAAGGACATCACCGATGTCTGGCATCTCGTGGACGCGTGCCTGCCCTATCCCGGGGCGTTCCACGCGCTGGTCGAGATCGTCGAGGAGTTCCACCGCGGGAGCACGCCGATGGGGGAGCTCCGCGACCTCGTCGAGGAGCTGCTTCCCGAACCGCTGCTCAGCCCGAAGGAGCGCCGGGAACTCGACGGCCTCCTGCGGAGCCTGGGCGACCGCGTCTCCGCGGCCGTCGAGCCGGCCGCGATCCGCGCGCTCTACTGGGAGGTCGCCGGCCCCTCCGGCCCCGCCCTCGCCGCCGACCCGGGCGACCTGTGGAGCGTTCTGGCCAGGCTGGAGGACCTGACCTTCAGCGCCGAGGGCGTCCCGCCGCTCCTGGCCTTCGTCGAGGGGCTCGCCGCGCACGCGGCCGGACCCGCGGCCGCCGGCCTGCGCGCCTGGGCCGACCGGCTCGCGCACCGGCTGGGGGCGGCGCGCGGGCGCCCCCCGGGGCGGCGGGGCGTGGTGGCCGCGGGGCGCGACGGGGGGGGGGGGGGGGCCGCGGGCGGCGGGGGCCACCCCCCGCTTCCGGACGCCGTGCCGCCGGGCGCCAACCCTGTTGTACGGGGGCGGGGGGGGTATGCGCGCGCC
>NZ_JBEZJQ010000010.1:157164-319019 GCF_040653135.1 Actinomadura sp. NPDC048021 | reverse complement strand
TCGAAGTTGAGGGGGTAGATGTCCTGGTATTTCTTGGGCGGGTTCTCGGCGTGGGCGATGGTGCCGTCGGCGCGGGTGGTGAACCATTCGGGGTGTTGGGTCACCCAGGGGTGGTCGGGGGAGCATTGCAGGGCCAGGTCCAGGGCGACTTCCAGGCCGCAGTCGCCGGCGTGGGCGACGAAGGCGTCGAAGTCCTCCAGGGTGCCCAGGTCGGGGTGGACGGCGTCGTGGCCGCCGTCGGGTGAGCCGATGGCCCAGGGGGAGCCGGGGTCGTAGGGGCCGGCGTCCAGGGTGTTGTTGGGGCCTTTGCGGTGGGTGGTGCCGATGGGGTGGATGGGGGGCAGGTAGACCACGTCGAAGCCCATGTCGGCGATCGCGGGCAGGCGTTTCATCGCGGTGCGCAGGGTGCCCGAGGTCGGGCCGCGCCGCCCCAGGGGGTCGAAGGTCGCGCCTTCGGAGCGGGGGAAGAACTCGTACCAGGCCCCGTACAGGGCTCGTTGCCGGTGCACCACCAGCGGATACCAGTCACTGACCGTCAACAGATCCCGCAACGGATGGCGTTCCAGGACGTCCTCGACATCGGGATCGGCAACGGCCTCCATCCGGTCGGCGACCGGAACGGTCTCGTCCCCGAGGCGCTTGGCCAGCCGCCCCACGGTCGGGCGGTCCTTGCTCGGGACGGCCTCCGCCGCGCGGGCGAACAGCCGCGCCCCTTCCGCGAGCATGAGCTCGACGTCCTGGCCGCGCGGAACCTTGATCTCGGCGTCGTGGCGCCAGTGCGCGATCGGATCGCCCCAGGCCTCCACCCGGAACGACCACGACCCCATCTCCGTCGGCGTCACCCGCGCCGACCACCGGTCGAGCCCGACCCCGACCTCGCTCATCCGCTGCGGCGGCAGTTCCTCGCCGTCCGGCGTCCGCAGCACCACCGCCGCGCCCAGCCGCTCGTGCCCCTCCCGGAACACCGTCGCCGACACCTCGACGGTCTCGCCCACCACCGCCTTCGCCGGCCACCGGCCGCAGTCCACCACCGGCTCGACGTTGACGATCGGGATGCGTCCCAGCCTCGGAATCCCGGGCATGCTGGACGTTCCGGACTCGACGTGCATGTGCCACCCCTACCCTCTCGAGAGATCCAAAACGTCCATGCCCGGAACGCGCCGCCTACTGCCGAGTAGTCGCGGAAGTTTTTCCACGTTCGCCCGATGGTCGCCGTGGCGTGCGGCTCGTCCCCTGGCCGACCTGCGACACGGCTCCTGGCCGACCCCGGCCGTGCCGCGCCGGTCTTGGGAGGGTCGAGATTGGGCAAACGGTCGGCCCGGACGCGGGAGCCCGCCCAGGTGACGAGCGCCCGGGACCGGGCGGGAGCCCCTGTGGGGACGGGGATTCCGGGGACTCGTGCCCCCGGCGGGCCGATCGGTCCGCGAGGTGACGGTGTGGTCCCCGCCGTCGCGCCCATGCCCCCGAAGCGCATAGCGTGACGTTGCGTGAAGGCAATCCGACGTTTCACGGTACGCACCGTCCTTCCCGAGCCCCTCAGGCAGCTCGAGGAGCTGGTCCTCAACCTGCGCTGGTCGTGGCACCACGAGACGCTCGACCTCTTCCGCGACGTGGACCCTGCGCTCTGGAAGGCCGTCCACCACGATCCGGTCAGGCTGCTCGGCGAGGTCGCCCCCGAGCGGCTCGCGCGGCTGGCGGAGGACCGGCGGTTCCTGCGACGCCTCCAGGACACCGCCGAGGACCTGCGCGAGTACCTGACGGCGCCGCGCTGGTACCAGTCGCGCCCAGGGGACTCGCCGGTGAGCATCGCCTACTTCTCACCCGAGTACGGGATCACCGCCGCGCTGCCGCAGTACTCCGGGGGCCTCGGCATCCTCGCCGGCGACCACCTGAAGACCGCCAGCGACCTCGGCGTGCCCATCCTCGGGGTCGGGCTCCTCTACCGGCACGGCTACTTCTCCCAGTCGCTGTCGCCGGACGGCTGGCAGCTGGAGCGCTATCCCCCGATCGACCCCAACGGGCTGCCCCTGACCCTCCTGCGCGAGCGGGACGGGACGCCGGTGCGCGTCGTCATCGGCCTGCCCAAGGGCGGCGGCCTGCACGCGCAGGTGTGGATCGCGCGGGTCGGCCGCGTCCCGCAGCTGCTCCTCGACTCCGACGTCGAGGAGAACGACCAGGCCGCCCGGGACGTCACCGACCGGCTGTACGGGGGCGGCGGCGACCACCGCCTCCTCCAGGAGATGCTGCTCGGCATCGGCGGCGTGCGGGCCATCCGCGCGTACTGCCGCATCACCGGGCATCCGGCGCCGGAGGTGTTCCACACCAACGAGGGCCACGCCGGGTTCCTCGGCCTGGAGCGCATCCGCGAGCTGGCAAAGGAGGAGGCCCTGACCTTCGACGAGGCCCTGGAGGCGGTCCGGGCGGGCACGGTGTTCACCACCCACACGCCCGTCCCGGCCGGTATCGACCGGTTCCCCCGCGAACTGATCGCCCGCTACTTCGGCGGCGCGAACGAGGAGGAGCAGGTCCCCGTCGACCGGATCCTCGCGCTCGGCGCCGAGGACTACCCCGGCGGCGACCGCACCGTGTTCAACATGGCCGTGATGGGCATGCGGCTGGCGCAGCGCGTGAACGGCGTCAGCCGGCTGCACGGCGAGGTCAGCCGGGAGATGTTCGGCGGGCTGTGGGGCGGGTTCGACACCGCGGAGGTCCCCATCGGGTCGATCACCAACGGCGTGCACGCCGGGACGTGGGTCGCGCGCGAGGTGCTGGAGTTCACCGCCCGCGAGCTGCCGTCGGTGATGGAGTCCGGGCGCGGCTGGGAGGCCGTGCGCGACGTCCCCGAGCCGGAGGTCTGGCGGATGCGCAACCTGCTGCGCCGCCGCCTCGTGACGGACGCGCGCCGCCGCCTGCGCGAGTCGTGGCGCCAGCGCGGCGCCAGCGAGGCCGAGACCTCGTGGATCGACGACGCCCTCGACCCCGACGTCCTGACGATCGGGTTCGCGCGGCGCGTCCCGTCCTACAAGCGGCTCACGCTGATGATGAGCGACCCGGACCGGCTCCGCGCGATCCTGCTCGACCCCGACCGGCCCGTGCAGATCGTCATCGCCGGGAAGGCGCACCCCGCCGACGAGGGCGGCAAGCGGCTCATCCAGGAGATCGTCCGGTTCACCGGGTCCGAGGACGTCCGGCACCGGATCGTGTTCCTGCCCGACTACGACATGGCCCTCGGGCAGCTCATGGTGCAGGGCTGCGACGTGTGGATGAACAACCCGCTGCGCCCGCTGGAGGCGTGCGGCACGTCCGGGATGAAGGCCGCGCTGAACGGCGGGCTGAACCTGTCGATCCGCGACGGCTGGTGGGACGAGTGGTACGACGGCCAGAACGGCTGGGCGATCCCCTCCGCCGACGGCCTCGCCGGCCCCGACCGGCGGGACGAGCTGGAGGCCGCCGCCCTCTACGAGCTGATCGAGGACCACGTCTCCGTCACGTTCTACGACCGCGACTCGGCCGGGTTGCCGCGCCGCTGGCTGGAGATGGTCAAGCACACCATCGCCACCGTCGGCCCGAAGGTGCTCGCGTCCCGGATGCTGCGCGACTACGTCGACGACCTCTACACCCCGGCCGCCGTGTCGGAGCGCTCCATGGTCGCCGACAAGTTCGCGGGCGCCCGTGAGCTGGCGGCCTGGAAGCGGCAGGTCCGCTCGGCGTGGCCGCGGGTCGCCGTCGAGCACGTCGAGTCGACCGGGGAGGAGAGCCCCCAGGTCGGCGCGCGGCTGACGGTCCGGGTCGTGGTCGACCTCGACGGGCTCGCCCCCGAGGACGTCGCCGTCGAGGTCGCCTACGGCCGGGTGGACGACGCCGACGCGCTCGTCGACCCGTCCTACCTGGAGCTGGAGGACGGCGGCCCGGCCGAGAACGGGCGGCGCCGCTACACCGGAGAGGTGCCGCTCGGGCGCAGCGGCGCGTTCGGCTACAGCGTGCGGGTGGTGCCGAGCCACCCGCTGCTGTCCGGACGGGCCGAGATGGGCCTCGTCGCGCTGCCGCCCGCGCCGCAGGGCATGACCAACGGCGACCTGCGCTAGCCGGCCTCCCCCTCGTCGTCGGCGGGCGGCGGATCGGGCGTCTGCCAGGCCGCGACGACGAGGGGGAGCAGCGTGTGCGTCGCCAGCAGCGCGAACAGGATCAGGAAGAGCGCGGCGCCGGGGATCTGCGACTCGCGGCCGTCCCGGTCGGCGATCATCGTCGCCACCAGCACCGCGACCAGCACGAACGTGGTGGCCTGGTGCGACGTCGCGAAGGCGCGGAGCCGCGCAGTGAGCTGCCGCTCGTCCAGCTCGCGCTCCCGCCTGGAGGTCAGGCCCCGGGTCACCGCGATCAGCTGGCCGGCCAGCGGTATCCCGCCCACCACCAGGACGCCGAGGATCACGAAGTTGACGATCATCGCGGTGTCGCTCGGGGCCAGCGCCCACGACACGGCGGCGTCCACCCAGAACAGGCCCAGCATGGCCGCGCCCGCCCCCGCCAGCATCCGGCGGGGCCGGCGGCGCGCGTAGCGGGCGGGCAGCCGCCGCTCCAGCTCCTCGTCGAGGGCGGCGAGGCGGTCCGAGCGCCTGCGGCGGGACCGCTCCCTCCATCCGGCGGTGCGGTTCGTCATGACGTGCCTCCGATTCTCGGGAACGGCTTGAGGGAGAAGACGACCTCGACCGGCACCTCGAAGTACTCGGCGATGCGCAGGGCGAGGTGCAGGCTCGGGCTGTACTCGCCCCGCTCCAGGTAGCCGACCGTCTGGTAGTGCACCCCCAGCGCGGCGGCGAGGTCGCGGCGCGAGACGCCGCGCTCCGCCCTCAGCACCGTGATCCGGTTGTGCACGGTCTCCTTCTCGGCGGGCACCGGATCGGCCTTGCGGTTCACCGGCTCGCTCATGCTCACTCCCCGTACGGGTCCTTGGACGGATCACCGTAAGTCTGCATCTGTTGATAGTAGAAGTACTACATCCCGTATCGGATGTGCAAGCGAGCCGAAGCTGGCAGGATGGACACGTGCGACTTGCGAACCGGGGCGGGCGGCCGGTCCCCTGGCCGCCGACCGGCCGCACCGCGGACGCCGCACTGGCCGGCGGGGCCTTCGCCGTCCTGGCCGCGATGACCCTCGTGTCGGTCCACACGGGCCCGCCCTCGCGGATGCCCCTCTACAGCTGGGCGCTGCTGGCGGTCGCCTGCGGGGCGCTGTACTTCCGCCGGAGCCATCCCGTCGCGGTCGCCGCCGTCACGCTCGCCGCCTGCGCCGTCTACTACCCGGTCACCGAACCCGACGGGCCGGCCGTGCTCACGTTCGTCGTCGCCCTCTACACCGCGGCCGCCGAGGGCCACATCACCGCGGCCGTCGTCCTCGTGGGGATCGCGGTGGCCGGGACGGTGGCCGGCGACCGCCGCGACGACGTCAACCACCTCGCCGACGCGGCCGGCTTCCTGCTCATCGGCTGGTTCGTCGCGGTCGTCGCCATCGGCGGCGTCGTCCGCAACCGCCGCGCCTACCTGCGCGAGGCGCAGGAGCGCGCCCGCGTCGCCGAGCGCGGACGCGAGGCCGAGGCCCGCCGCCGGGCCATCGAGGAGCGCCTGCGCATCGCCCGCGAGCTGCACGACGTCCTCGGCCACAACATCTCGCTCATCAACGTGCAGGCCACCGCCGCGCTGCACGGCCTGCGCCGCGAGCCGGAGCGCGCCGAGGACGCCCTCACCGCGATCAAGCAGGCCAGCAAGGACGTGCTCCGGGAGATGCGCGCCACGCTCGGCGTCCTGCGGCAGGTCGACGAGGCCGCCCCGGTCGCGCCCGCCCCCGGCCTCGCCCGGCTGGACGAGCTGACCCGGGGCCTCGCGGCGGCCGGCCTGGAGATCCGCACCGAGGTGGAGGGCGAGCCGCGCCCGCTGCCCGCCGAGGCCGACCTCGCCGCGTACCGGATCGTCCAGGAGGCGCTCACCAACGTCACCCGGCATTCCGGCGCGACGTCCGCCGTCGTCCGCGTCGGCTACGGCGCCGACGGCGTGGTCGTCAGCGTGGCGGACGACGGGACGCCCGGATCCGGCGCGCCGTCGTCCGACGGCAGCGGCATCCGCGGGATGCGGGAGCGCGCCGAGGCGCTCGGCGGCGACCTCGACGCCGGGCCCGGCCCGGACGGCGGCTTCACCGTCCGCGCCCGCCTGCCGCTCTAGTAGGCCCTAGCCCGCCTCCCGGCGCCGGGACCCGAGCGGCTCCGGAACCTGAGCGGCCGCGGAACCCGGCGCGCGAGCCGCGGCCGCCTGCGCCCAGAACCGGGCGGCGCCGGGACCGCCGGACGGGGCGCGCCTCCTGATCGAGATCATGCCGGTCCCGCCCCCGCCCGGCGCCACGGGCCGCGCCCGGTCGACGACGCCGACACCGTCGGCGCGGCGGGCCTCGGCCGCGTCGCGCGTGGTGAGCAGGACTGTCGTGCCGGACGCGGCGATCCGGCGCAGCGTCGCCCAGATCAGGTGGACCGTTCCACTGTCGAGGCCGGACGTAGGTTCGTCCAGGAAGAGCACGTCCGAGCGCCCCAGCAGCGCCAGCGACAGGTCGAGCCGCCGCCGCTGCCCGGCCGTCAGCCGCTCGAACCGCACCCCGGCGGACGCCTCCAGGCCGGTCAGCGCGAGCGCCTCGTCCGCCGCCAGCGGGTCCAGCGTCCAGCGGCGCCAAGCCGTGACGACCTCGGAGACGGTGAGGCCGGGGAAGAGCCCGCCGTCCCGCCACACCGCGCCGATCCGCAGCCCCTCCCGCTCCGCGTACGGGTCGGCGCCCCGGACCCGCACCGTGCCGCCGCAGGGGCGGCGGAGGCCCGCCAGCGCCTCCAGCAGCAGCGTCTTGCCCGACCCCCCGTGGCCGAGCAGCGCGTAGACCTGGCCCTCCGGCACCCCGAACGAGAAGTCCCCGACCGTCCGGGCGCCGCAGCGGACGCGCAGTTCACGCGCCTCCACGACGATTCCACTCATCCCTCGTCGCTCCCCCCAAGGCGGCGCCCGGCCCTCCCGGGGCGCCCACGTGCTGAAAGCCTAGGGAGCGGCCCCTCCGGCAGGCGGTCGAGCCGCGCCGGCGTTCGCACTCCGTAAGATCATCCGTGGCCCGCAGGCGCCGGAGACCTCGGGTCAGTCCTCGTCCTGCCCGGCGAGTGCCTCGTAGACGGGCGCCAGCACGTCGGTCAGCGCGCGGCGCCGGACGCGGACCGGCGGGGGAGCGGCGACGTGGAGCACGAACCCCGGCGGGACGGGCGGCGCCGGCGGGCGCTCGCGCAGCCGGGCCAGCCCGGACGGCGGTGTCCAGAAACCCTCGGCGGTAAGCGGCTCGGCCCGCATCTCCAGCGGGTCGGGCTCCGTCCCGGTGGCGCGCCGCAGCGCGCCGAGCAGCTGGTCCCGGCGCCGCCCGTTCCACTGGAGGACGAGGAACGGGTCGTCGTCGAACGCCTCGGCGAGCAGGTACAGGACGGCGGCGGCGTGCTTGCACGGGTCGCCCCAGTCGGGGCAGTCGCACATCAGGTGCAGGTCGGACGCCGAGTCCGGGAACAGCGCGAGCCCCAGCTCGGCGAACACCCACTCGATCTCCGGTGGCATCTCCCCGGCCAGCAGCCGGGCCCGGAACAGCGCGCGGGACGCCAGCTCCGCCTCCACCGCGCGCCAGCCGTCCTCGTCGATCGCCTCGATGCCGAGCGCCACCTCGTACGGCTCCGGCGCCGAGCCCCGCACCTTCGCGGTCACCTCGTACGCCTCCACCCGCAGGTCGAACACGGTGCCCTTGCGGGCGTAGGCGCGGCCCCGCTCCAGGCGCCCGGCGTCGGCGAACGACTCCACCAGGTCGATGAAGCGCCGCGACCACCACCGCGCCCCGATCGAGCCGCGCCTCGTGCGCGCCCTGACGCCCTCGTCCATCAGTCGCTCACCGCCTCCGGCGACAGCCGCAGGACGTCGCGCAGCTCGGCGACCGACAGCTCGGTCAGCCAGTCCTCACCCGTGCCGACGATCGAGTCGGCCAGGGCCTTCTTGCGTTCGATCATCTCGTCGACGCGCTCCTCCATCGTCCCCACGCAGATGAACTTGCGGACCTGGACGTCGCGGGTCTGCCCGATGCGGAACGCCCGGTCGGTGGCCTGGTCCTCCACGGCCGGGTTCCACCAGCGGTCGACGTGCACGACGTGGTTGGCGGCCGTCAGCGTCAGGCCCGTCCCGGCGGCCTTGAGGGACAGCAGGAAGATGGCGGGTTCGCCGTCCTCCTGGAACCGCTGGACGAGGTCGTCGCGCCCCTGCTTGGACGTCCCGCCGTGCAGCCACAGCACCGGGCGTTCGAGCCGCGCCGCCAGGTAGGGCTGGAGCATCGACCCGAACTCGGCGTACTGGGTGAAGACGAGCGCCTTCTCGCCCTGCTCCAGGACCTCGGAGCAGATCTCCTCCAGCCGTTCGAGCTTGCCCGACCGTCCGGGCAGGCGCGAGCCGTCCTTGAGCAGCTGCGCCGGATGGTTGCAGACCTGCTTGAGCTTGGCCATCGTCGCCAGCACCAGCCCGCGCCGCTTGGCCTCCTCCGCCTCGGCGATCTGCTGGAGCATGTCGTCCACGGTCGCCTGGTAGAGCGACGCCTGCTCGGTCGTCAGGTTGCAGTAGACCTTGATCTCCTGCTTCTCCGGCAGATCCGAGATGATCGACTTGTCGGTCTTGAGGCGGCGCAGGATGAACGGCTGCGTCGCCCGCCTGAGCGCCAGCGCCGCCTGCTCGTCGCCCTCCCGCTCGATCGGGATCGCGAACCGCCGCCGGAACGCGCTCCGCGGCCCGAGCAGCCCCGGGTTCGCGAACTCCATGATCGACCACAGCTCGGTCAGGTGGTTCTCCACGGGCGTGCCGGTGAGCGCGATCCGGCTCCGCGCCGGGATGCTCCGCACCGCCCGGGCCTGCCGCGTCCCGCTGTTCTTGAGCGCCTGCGCCTCGTCGCAGATGACCCGCTCCCACGCGATCGGCGCGAGCATCTCCGCGTCGCGCGCCGCCGTCCCGTAGGTGGTGAGCACCAGATCCGCCCCCGCCACCGCCTCGGCGAGCTCCTCGCCCCGGTGCCGCCCCGTCCCGTGGTGCACGTACACCCGCAGCTTCGGCGTGAACCGCGCGGCCTCCCGCTGCCAGTTCCCCACCAGCGACATCGGGAGAATGGCCAGCGTCGGAGCGGTCGTCGCACCATCTTTTCGTTCGTGAACAAGCAGTGAGAGCACCGAGATGGTTTTCCCGAGGCCCATGTCGTCCGCGAGAAGGGCGCCCAGGCCGAGTTCGTTCATGAACGTCAGCCAGGCGAGCCCGCGCTCCTGGTAGGGCCGCAGCTCGGCGTCCAGGTCCTCCGGGGTGCGCATGGGGGCGAGGCGGCGGTCGGCCTCACCGGAGAGGAGGTCGCCGAGGGGGCCCGCGGCGTCCACCCCGGTCAGGGGGAGGGCGTCGTCGCCGGCGTGCACGATGGCCCTGATCGCCTCGGCGGCCGTCATGCGGCCGCGGCGCGGGTGGCGCAGGAAGTCGAGGGCCGCCTCCAGCTGGTGCTCGTCGAGCTCCACCCACTGGCCGCGCAGGCGGACGAGGGGGGTCTTCAGCCGGGCCAGCTCCTCCAGCTCGGCCTCGTCGATGCTCTCGTCGCCGATGGCGAGGTCCCAGCGGAAGTCGACCATCGACTTCAGATCGAAGCCCGAGGGCGCCGCCGACCCCGCGGAGGCCTCCGGGTCCTCGGGGCGGGTGGTGAGCCTCATGCCGAGCTTCGCCTTGCCCGCCCACTGGGGGAGCAGGACGCCGAAGCCCGCGGCGGCGAGCATGGGGGCCGCCTGGCGGAGGAAGCGGAACGCGCCCGCCGTGTCGAGGAGGAGCTCGCGCGGCGCGGGGCCGTCCAGGGCGGGCGCCAGGTCGGGGAAGAGGCGCAGGGCCCGGCCGAGGCCGGCGAGGAGGGTCTCCTCGGCCTGCGGGATCGACGTGGCCTCGCCGTCCCAGACCAGCGCGGCGGGGACGTAGAGGCTCGGGTCGTCGGTGCCCTGGAGGGCGAACTCGACCCGCCAGGAGCCGCCGTCGCGGGGCTCGGCGTCCTCCTCGAACTCCTCGGCGCCCGGTTCGGCGAGGCGGAAGCAGACACGCAGCGGGCCGGACGGGCGGCGCGCGGCGGCGGCCCACGCGTCCAGCTCGGCGATGAGGTCGTCGGGGTCGTCGCGGGGTTCGCGGGCGACCTCGGGGGACGGGCCGGTCAGCGCCATCACCCAGCGCTCGGCGAGCGGGAGCCGGTCGGGCTCCTTGCGCCGCGATACCAGCAGCGGATGCGGGACGGTGCCCCGCACGGCCGTGTCGACCAGGGCCGACAGCGCCTCGCGCAGGACCTCGGCGGCGGGCCGCCCGCCGTCGGCCGCGCGGCAGGCGGCGGGCATGGCGCGGGCCAGCGCGCGGAACCGCGCCGGGTCGTCGATCACCGGGCGCCAGCGGGCGACGAGGTCGCCGTCCTCGCGCAGCAGGGCGGGCAGGACGTGGCCGCGCCCGGCGAGGTGCACCGCCTCGTCGGCGAGCAGGCACAGGAAGCGCAGGTCGGTGCCCGCGACGACGTCGGCGCTGTGCTCGGCCGCCTGGAGCAGCGCCATCGCGGGGAACGGGGCGAGGACCAGGGCCGGGACCCGCCACGGGCGCAGCTCGGGCTCGTCGCGCACCGGCTCGGGGCCCAGCTCGGCCGACGGCAGCGGATGGTCGCCCGCGGTGGGCAGCGACATCGCCAGCTCGACGCGGAACGCGGCGCGCAGGAGCGGCTCATAGGACGTGCCGGTGAAATCGCAGGTCGCGAAGGGGTGGACGTCCGGGGAGGGCTCGTACGGGCCGGTGCGTTCGGCCCACAGGCAGAGCGCACCGCCATGCCAGGTGGCGTGGGCGACGAGCATGGTCCCCGAAGCTACCAGCAGCCTCGGACACCACCGGGGCCCGCTCCGTGACCGGCCGCTGGTTAGGCTCGGGGCGTCCGCACCGAGTTGCACTGGGAGGGTCGCCGTGGGCGAGTTCGTACGGGTCGAGGTCGAGGACGGGATCGCGACGATCAGGCTGGACCGTCCGAAGATGAACGCCCTGAACGCCCAGATGCAGCGGGAGCTCATCGACGCGGCCCGGCAGGTCACGCAGGACGAGGCGGTCGGCGCGGTGGTGCTGTACGGGGGCGAGCGGGTCTTCGCCGCGGGCGCGGACATCAAGGAGATGGCCCCGATGTCGTACGCGGAGATGTCGGCGGGGCACTCGCGGCTGCTGCAGGACTTCGCCAAGGCGCTCGCCGGGATCCCCAAGCCGGTCATCGCCGCGATCACCGGGTACGCGCTCGGCGGCGGGCTGGAGGTGGCGCTGACCGCCGACTTCCGCGTCGCGGGAGAGGGCGCGAAGGTGGGCCAGCCGGAGATCCAGCTCGGCATCATCCCCGGCGCGGGCGGCACGCAGCGGCTGGCCCGGCTGGTCGGGCCGTCGAAGGCCAAGGACCTGATCTTCTCGGGACGGCACGTCGCGGCGGACGAGGCCCTCGCGATGGGCCTGGTGGACCGGGTCGTCCCCGACGACGCCGTCTACTCCGCCGCCCGGAAGTGGGCGGCGACGTTCGTCGGCGGTCCCGCGATCGCGCTGCGCGCCGCCAAGCAGGCCATCGACCGGGGGCTGGAGGCCGACCTCGACACCGGGCTGGAGATCGAGCGGACGCAGTTCGCGGCCCTTTTCGCCACCGAGGACCAGGCGGCCGGGATGAAGAGCTTCATGGAGGAGGGCCCGGGCAAGGCCACGTTCACCGGCCGCTGAGTTCACCGTCGCCGGGCGCGCGGTCACGCGTGCCCAGCACCTCGTCGGCGTAGCGTTCGGTCCAGCGGCCGAGGGCGGCGAGGGGTTCGAGCATCCCGCGCCCGGGCGGGGTGAGCTCGTACTCGACGCGCGGGGGCGCCTCGGCGTACCGGCGGCGGACCACCAGGCCGTCGCGTTCGAGGCGGCGCAGCGTCTCGGTCAGCACCTTGTGGCTGATGCCGCCGATCCGCTCGCGCAGTTCACCCGGACGCAGCGGGCCGTGCTGGAGCGACCACAGCACGACGCCCGTCCACGTGCCCGAGAGCACGTCGAGGCCGAGCCTCGTCTGGCAGTCGGCGATGTACTCGTACTCGTCCATGGGTTCGCCCGCCATCCTGCCCCCTCCGATACGCACCGGATGGTGCGGAACGGACCGCCTAACGTCCCGACCGACGGTAAACGAACGGGAGGACGTCATGCGGATCGGAGTGCTCGGCGCGGGCGCCATGGCGGACGCGCTCGCCACGCAGTGGGCGCGCAAGGGACATCGGGTGCGGATCGGGGCAAGGACCCCCGCGAAGGCGGTCGCGCTGGCCGGACGGATCGGGCACGGCGCGGCCGGCGGCACGCTGCGGGAGGCGGCGGAGCACGGCGACGCGGTGCTCCTCGCCGTCTGGCACGAGGGCGTCCCGGACGTCCTGCGCGAGGCGGGGCCGCTGGAGGGGCGCGTGCTGATCGACTGCACCAACCCGATGGAGCCGCCGTTCGAGCGGCTCAAGACGGCGGGCGGCCCGTCCGCGGCGCGGCGGATCGCCGACCTCAGCGGCGCGCGGGTCGTGAAGGCGTTCAACACCTGCCACGAGAGCGTGTGGCGGATGACGCCCCCGGCGTTCGGGGGGCGTCCGCTCGGCGTCCCGCTGTGCGGGGACGACGAGGAGGCCCTCGCCGCGGTGCGCGGCCTGGTGCGCGACCTCGGCTGCGTGCCGATGGACGGGGGGAGCCTGGAGCGGGCCGGGCTCCTGGAGGCCGCCACCGCGTTCATGGTGGGGCTGTGGGTGGCGGGCGAGGATCCGGCCGCCATGCTGCCGCCCCCCGAGTACGCTGGGGGCGATCCGGAGCGCACCTCCGAACTCGCGGGCTGAAACGTTATCGGTGTTTTTTGGGCGTGCTGTGGGGGTGCGCGAAGAACCGCCGATAGCATCTGCCGCCATGCGACATGCGTACCGGACCGCGCTCGTGACGGGGGCGTCCAGCGGTATCGGCGAGAGCTTCGCCCGCCTCCTGGCCGGCCGCGGCACCGACCTGGTGATCGTGGCCCGCCGGAGCGACCGGCTGGACGGGCTGGCCCGCGAGCTCGTCGAACGGTACCGGGTGGCCGTGGAGGTCGTGGCCGCCGACCTCACCGATCCCGCGCGGCGCGCCGAGGTCGAGGCGCGGCTGCGCGCCGAGCCGGTCGAACTGCTCGTCAACAACGCCGGGTACGGCGCCTTCGGGGCGTTCGCGGAACTGCCGCTCGACGACCACCTCGCGCAGATCGAGCTGAACGTGGCCGCGCTCGTGCGGCTCACCCACGCCGCCCTGCCCGGCATGATCGCGCGCGGCCGGGGCGGGGTGCTGAACGTCGCGTCGATGGCGGGGTTCGCGCCCTCGCCCGGCAGCGCGACCTACGGGGCGACGAAGGCGTACGTGGCGTCGTTCTCCGAGAGCCTGCACTCGGAGGTCTCGGGCAAGGGCGTCCACGTGACGGCGCTGTGCCCCGGCTTCACCCGCACCGACGACGACGTCCCGGCCAACCTGCTCTGGCTGCGGCGCGACGACGTGGCGCGGGCGGGGCTGGAGGCCGTGGCGACCGGACGCGCGCTGTGCGTTCCCGGCATGCAGTACAAGGCGGCGCTCCCGGCGCTCCGCCTCGTTCCGCGGCCGCTGCTCAGGGCGGCCGTGAACCGGATGTGGCAACAGGCCGCCGACACGCGGTGACGAGGCGTCATGCCGATTTCGCGCGGACCTACAAAAGTTCCGGCGCCTTGCTTGTCGCGGTGCTGACTTGACGGGGCTCGCGCCGACTCGCGACCATCGAACCTACGCTTGAGTAGGTTGTGAACGGCCTGCTGGGCGCCCGCAAAGACGACCTCGTCCAGCGAAGGAACCGCATGTCCGTGACCCCCGAAGAGAAGTCCCAGACCGGCCTCATGCTCGACCTCGAGCCGGTGGTCGAGCAGGAGCTGAACCGGCACCTGTCCATGGCCAAGGAATGGTTCCCGCACCAGTACGTCCCGTGGAGCGAGGGCCGCGACTTCGACGGGCCGCTGGGCGGCGAGCCGTGGTCCATCGAGCAGTCGAAGGTGACTCCCGAGGCGCGCGACTCCCTGATCGTCAACCTCCTCACCGAGGACAACCTGCCCGGCTACCACCGCGCCATCGCCACCGTCTTCGGCCGCGACGGCGCCTGGGGCACGTGGGTGAACCGCTGGACGGCCGAGGAGAACCGGCACGGCATCGCCCTGCGCGACTACCTCACCGTGAGCCGCGCGGTCGACCCGATCGCGCTGGAGCGCGCCCGCATGCACCACATGGAGGCGGGCTACGAGGCCGACCACGGCGACTCGTTCCTGCACGGGACGGCGTACGTGTCGTTCCAGGAGCTCGCGACCCGCGTGTCGCACCGCAACACCGGCAAGGCGTCCGGCGACCCCGTCTGCGAGCAGATGATGACGCGCATCGCCGCCGACGAGAACCTCCACATGATCTTCTACCGGAACCTGATGGGCGCCGCGCTGGAGGCCTCCCCGAACGAGACGATGCGGGCGATCACCGACGTCGTGACGACGTTCCAGATGCCCGGCCACAGCATCGACGGCTTCCTGCGCAAGTCGGTCGTCATCGCCAACGCCGGCATCTACGACCTGCGGCTCCACCACGACGACGTGCTCGTCCCGGTGCTGCGCAAGTGGGGCGTCTTCGACCGCACCGACCTGACGGGCGACGGCGAGAAGGCCCGCGAGGAGCTCGCCGAGTTCCTGGAGCAGCTCGACGCCGCCGCCACCAAGTTCGAGACCCGCCGCGAGGAGCGCCGGGCCCGCCAGGCGGCGCGCAAGGGCTAGCCGGCCCGCGAGGCGGACCCGCGGGAACCCGGGTGACCTGAACCGGACTCGCGCGGACGCCGGGAACCCGGAGGGCGTTTCCTGGCGTCAAAGGGTGCATGGGGACGCACAGGAGACTGGGCGGGTACCGGTTGCTGGGCGAGATCGGCCGGGGGAGCACGGCGGTGGTCCACCTGGCCATGGACGCCGCCGGCCGGGAGGTCGCGGTCAAGGAGCTCGTTCCGGAGCTCGCGGGGGAGCCGGAGGCGATCAGCCGGCTGGCGCGGGAGATGCGGGCGCAGGCGCGGGTGCGCAGCGCCCACGTCGCCCGCCTGCTGGACGGGGCGGTCTCGGCGCCGAGGCCGCACGTGGTCATGCAGTACGTGCCGGGGTGCCCGCTGAACGACCTCGTCCCGGCGTACGGGCCGCTGCGCGGCGACCGGCTCGTCCGGTTCGCGCGGCGGCTGGCGCTGGCGCTCGGGGACGTCCACGACGCGGGCGTGCTGCACCGCGACGTGTCGCCCGGCAACGTCATCGTTCTGGGCGACCGCCCGACGCTGATCGACTTCGGGATCGCGCACGAGTCCGGCGCGGAGCAGATCACCAGGCGCGGCATGGTCGTGGGGACGCCCGCCTACCTGGCGCCCGAGCTGATCGAGGGGGAGCGCGCCACCGCCGCGTCGGACGTGTTCTCGTGGGCGTCGACCGTGGCCTACGCGGCGACGGGCCGCCCGCCGTTCGGGCGCGGGTCGCTGCAGGGGGTGTGCTTCCGGATCCTGCGCGGCCAGGCCGACATCGACGGCGCGCCCGAGCCGCTGGCGGGGCTGCTGCGGGCGGCGTTCCGCCGCGACCCCGCGGAGCGTCCCTCCGCGCGCTGGTTCGCCGGGGCGCTGGCCGGGGCGGCCGAGGGCCACGGGGTGGTGGCGGCCTGATGGCTGGATCTCCCCGGCAGGATGGGCAAGGGTAGGGTTTCGGAAACGATGAGGGGAGCCGTCACGTCCGGGGACCGAATCGGCCACTACAGCGTCCAGCGAACCCTGGGGGAAGGGGGGATGGGCGTCGTCTACCTCGGCGCCGACCCCGAGGGGCGCAACGTGGCCATCAAGGTGCTGCGGCCCGCGGTCGCCGGAGACGCCACGGCGCGTCGCCGGCTGGCCCGCGAGGTCGACTCGATGCGCAGGGTCCACAGCCCGCACGTCGCGGAGATCCTCGACGCCGACGTGACCGCCGACCAGCCCTACATCGTGACCCAGTACGTGCCCGGCCGGACGCTGGAGGAGATCGTCGAGGAGTCCGGCCCGATCTACGGGCCGGCGCTGCAGCGGCTCGGCGTGGGGCTGGCGTCGGCGCTGTCGGCGATCCACGGCGCCGGGATCGTGCACCGCGACATGAAGCCCGGCAACGTGATGCTCGTGGACGGCGAGCCCGTCGTGATCGACTTCGGCATCGCGCAGGCCGCCGACGCGACCCGGCTGACCGCGACCGGCATGGTCATCGGCACCCCCGGCTACCTCGCCCCGGAGATCATCGAGGGTGAGGACGCGGGCCCGCCGTCGGACGTGCACGCCTGGGGCGGGACGGTCGCCTACGCCGCGACCGGCCGCCCGCCCTTCGGCTCCGGCACCTTCGAATCGATCTTCTACAAGATCATGCAGAGCACGCCCGATCTGGACGGCGTGCCCGAGGCGATGCTGCCCGTGCTGCGGTCGGCGATGGCGCGGCACCCGGCCGAGCGGCCGACGGCCGTCAACCT
The DNA here is from genome assembly GCF_040653135.1 of Actinomadura sp. NPDC048021. Classification (NCBI taxonomy): domain Bacteria; kingdom Bacillati; phylum Actinomycetota; class Actinomycetes; order Streptosporangiales; family Thermomonosporaceae; genus Actinomadura; species Actinomadura sp. NPDC048021. The sequence goes on along the minus strand of NZ_JBEZJQ010000010.1, from coordinate 302,385 downwards.
GGTGCAGCTCACGCGCCGCATCCATCTCGAAGCCACCATCACCGACCAGACGCGCGTCGACCGGCACTACCCGGCGGCCGGGGCCGCCGGCGCGGCGGGTGCGGCCGGTGCGCCGGGCGGGCCGGGGCAGCCGGGGCCGGAGGAGACGGCCGCCGACCACTCCCGGCAGTTCTCCATGCCGGCGCCGCAGGACCCGCCGTCGTCCGGGACGTCGTCGGCGTCGCCCGGGATGCCGGTCCCGGCGCCCGCACCCGTCCCGACGCCCGCGCCCGTCCCGGCGCAGCCGAAGGACTTCGTCGGCCAGCTGCCGCCCGCGGCGCCGCCGCCCGTCCCGCCGCCCGGCCCCGCGCCGTTCAAGGCGGGGGAGCAGTACGGGCAGCGCGGCTACGGGCCGCCCGCCCCCTACGACCAGGGCCCCTACCAGGGCGGGTATCCGCCGCCGCAGTACGGGCCCCCGCCGAACCAGCCGCCGCAGGGCGCGCTCCAGCGCGGCCCGTACGAGCCGGAGGCGCGGCAGCGCCCCGACCAGGCCCGTCCCGACCGCGCCGACGGGTCCGAGCGCGACAAGGAGCGGCGCAAGCCCTACGGCTGGTACCGGGTGCTCAGCTTCATCGTCCTGGTGGCGCTGCTGGGGTTCGCCCACATCGCGCCGCTGCTCGCCCTCGGCGTCACCGTCGCCGGCGTGTTCGTCCTGCGGGCGGGCGACAAGGCGGCCAAGGGCATGGAGGGCCGGCAGACGCGGCGGGGCCCGCGCTCGGGCGACGCCGTCGCGGCCGCGTTCCGGACGCCGCTGCACCTTCCCGGCGCGCTGATGTCGACCGTGCTGTGGACGTCGCTCAGCGGCCTCGCGGGGCTGATCTTTCTCGGTGTGCTGATCTTCGCCGATCCGGCGATGACCGCCTCCCGGGCCATCGCCTACGCGGCGATGGCCGTGATCGGGCTGCTCTGCCTCGCGCCGGGCAGCGGCGCGCCCCGCCGCCAGCTGGCCCGCATCTGGGGAGCGGTGCTGCCGCGCGCCGAGGCCGCCCTCGTCGGGGCCCTCATCCTCGGGATCTTCGCCGCGGTGCTGGTCGGGCTGTCGCAGCGGCAGCCGCCCGACACCACGCCGGTGGACGGGATGAGCCAGGATCTGGAGAGCCTGCGCGCCGACGTCCACGACCTCGTGGCGAGCATCCCCGGGACGTGACGCGCGGCGCCTCCGGCGACGGGGGCGCGTCCCCTCTCCGGTCGATAGGGTGGCGACCCATTATGAGCGGTGAGACGAGCCACCAGGCGCACATCGGTCCGTACAGGCTGCTGTCCAGGCTGGGCGGCGGAACCGGCGACGTCCACCGCGCCGCGGGCCCCGACGGCCGCGACGTGGCGATCCGGCTCCTGCCGCCGGGCGCCGCGCCCGACGTCCCGCGGATGCGCGAGGTGCTCAGCCCCTACGTGGCGGACGTCCTGGACGGCGAGGCCGCCGGTCCGCGCCCCTACGTGGTGTTCCGGTTCGTCCCCGGGCGTCCGCTCGCCGAGACGGTCGCCGAGCAAGGGCCGATGGCGGGGGACGCGCTGCGCCGCATGGCCTTCGGGCTGGCCAAGGCTCTCGCCGCCATCCACCTGGCCGGCCTCGCGCACGGCGAGCTGGGGCCGGGAACGGTGCTGGTGGTGGACGACGCGCCGGTCGTCGTCGACTTCGCGTTGACCTCCGGCGCCGGCGCCGCGGACGATGTCCGCGCGTGGGCGGCCACGGTGGCGTTCGCCGCCACCGGCCGTCCGGACGCGCCCGCCGAGGCGCTGCCCGCCGATCTGCGCCCGCTGGTGGCGGCCGCCTCGCATCCCGACCCGGCCGCCCGCCCGTCGGCGGCCGAGCTGGCGGAGGCGGCGTCCCGCCTGAAGCTTCCGGCGGCCGCCGCGTCCCCGGCCGCCGCCCGTCCCGCCGCCGAGGCGCTGGCGCCGCAGGTCCCGGCCCCGGCTCCGGCGGACGTCCCGACCGCGTCCCCCGCCGGAACACGGGAGACGGCGGCGCACGAGGCGGCGGCGCACGACATGGCGGTGACGCAGGGCTGGGCACGGCTGCTCGCGGCCCTGGTCGTGGTCGCCGGCGTCGGGGTCGTGATCATGCTGCCGATCGCGGGTCTCGTCCTGACGCTGGCCGCGGTGACGCTGCTGCGGGTGGCGGGCACGACGGCGCGCGGCTGGGCGTGGGCGGTCGGGCGGACGCTGCTGACCGTCCCCTACGCGGCGGTGTTCACGGTCGCCGTCCCGCTCGGGCTCGCCGCGGTGTCGGCGGTCGGCGGGAAGCTCGACTCGCTGACGTCCTGCGCGTTCGGCGCGGGGGCGGGGGCCGCCGTGCTGTGGACGGCGCCGGGCGTCAGCGCTCCGCGGCGCCAGCTGGAGCGGATGTTCCTGCCGGTGGCGCGGCGGCCGCGCGCGGTCGCCGCCGCGGTCGTGGGCCTCGGCGTGCTGTGCCTGCTCGTCGGCGTCGGCGCGATGACGCTGACGCCGAGCTTCTCCCCGACCTACGGCCTGCAGCGGACGCTGGAGAGCTCGATGGACCGCCTCCAGCACGCCGTCAACGGGGTGTGAGGCATGATGTCCGTCACGTCCGGTTCGGGACGCCGCATGCACCGCAAACCCGCCGCACACGTGGGTAAGGTCTCACGAACTGGGATTTGCCAGTAGGCTACCGACGAGTAACATTATCGTGCACGGCCGAACCGGGGACCCGGCTCCGAAGCACGTTCGGGTGTTTGGCAGGCTGTGACTGCGAAAGCGCATGTCCGCGTCGACCCGCCATGGGCGGCGCCCCTCTGCCGCTTACCTCAGCGGCCAACTGAGTGCAGGGAGGTCGGCCACCGGCCATGAACATCGTCGTCCTGGTGAAGCAGGTTCCCGATACGGAGAGCCCGCGCAAGCTGAAGTCCGATGACAGCACGCTCGACCGCGCCGCGGCGGACGGAGTCATCAACGAACTCTGCGAGTACGCCATCGAAGAGGCGCTGCGCATCAAGGAGGCCCACGGCGGCGAGGTGACCGTCCTCACCATGGGTCCCGACAAGGCCACCGACTCCATCCGCAAGGCGCTGGCGATGGGCGCCGACAAGGCCGTCCACCTCCTCGACGACGGCCTCGCGGGCTCCGACGCGCTGCAGACCTCGTACGCGCTGGAGCAGGCGCTCGGACGCACCGGGTTCGACCTGGTCGTCCTCGGCGCGGAGTCCACCGACGCGCGCACCGGCATGATCGCCGCGATGCTCGCCGAGCGCCTCGGCGTCCCGCAGCTCTCGCTCGCCAACAAGGTCGAGATCGACGGGACGTCCATCAAGGTGCAGCGGCAGACCGACTACGGCTTCGACCGGGTCGAGGCGAGCCTGCCCGCGGTCGTGTCCGTGGTGGAGAAGATCAACGAGCCGCGCTACCCCTCGTTCAAGGGGATCATGGCGGCCAAGAAGAAGCCGGTCGAGACGCTCGGTCTCGGCGACGCCGGCATCGACGCGTCGCGGGTCGGCCTGGCGAACGCCGCGACCGAGGTGGTCGACTTCGCCGAGGCGCCGCCGCGCGCGAAGGGCGAGATCGTCACCGACGAGGGCGACGGCGGTGCGAAGATCGCCGAGTTCCTCGCGTCGAAGAAGTTCGTCTGACCGAGGAAGGGGATTGCAACCATGGCCGAGATTCTCGTCCTCGTCGACCACGTCGACGGTGAGGTCAAGAAGGTCACGCTCGAACTGCTGACGCTGGCGAACCGGCTCGGCGAGGCCGCCGCCGTATGGGTCGGCCCGGGCTACGAGAACGCCAAGGACAGGCTCGCCGAGTACGGCGCCGGCAAGGTCTACGTGGCCGCCGACGAGGAGCTGGCCTCCTACGTCGTCGCCCCGAAGGCCGCGCTGCTGGCCCAGCTCGTCAGCGAGAAGTCCCCGGCCGCGGTGCTGGTGGCCGCGACCGGCGAGGGCAAGGAGATCGCGGGCCGCCTCGCCGTCAAGACCGGCTCCGGCGTGCTCAGCGACGTCGTGGACGTCGCCGACGGCTTCGTCGGCGAGCACTCCATCTTCGGCGGCGCGATCATCGCGCACGCCAGGGTGCGGACGGGCACGCCGATCATCGCGGTGCGGCCGAACTCCGTCGCCCCCGAGGCGGCCCCGGCCACCCCGGCCGAGGAGCAGGTGTCGGTCACGCTCTCGGACGCCGACAAGGGCGCCAAGATCGTGGAGAAGGTCGTCCAGGAGAAGGGCGAGCGCCCGGACCTGACCGAGGCCGCGATCGTGGTCTCCGGCGGCCGCGGCGTCGGCGGCGCCGAGAACTTCAAGATCATCGAGGGGCTGGCCGACTCGCTCGGCGCGGCCGTCGGCGCCTCCCGCGCCGCGACCGACGCCGGCTGGTACCCGCACTCGTTCCAGGTCGGCCAGACCGGCAAGACGGTGTCGCCGCAGCTGTACATCGCGGTCGGCATCTCCGGTGCCATCCAGCACCGGGCCGGCATGCAGACCTCGAAGACCATCGTCGCGGTCAACAAGGACCCCGAGGCGCCGATCTTCGAGCTGGTCGACTACGGCGTGGTGGGCGACCTGTTCCAGGTCGCGCCGCAGCTCACCGAGGAGATCAGCAAGCGCAAGTGATCTCATGCGGACGGCCCGGCGACGCTCGCGTCGCCGGGCCGCCGTCGTTCAGGAGCGCTTGGGCGACGGGTACGGAACCTCCTTGAGCAGCGCGGGCTTCAGAATGTCGTTGACCTCGGCGTAGGGGAGCACGTTGTCGAGCTGCCCGCACGCCGACTCGTACCCCAGGGTCGAGAGGTAGAAGGCCACGCGCAGCCCCGTCGGGGTGAGGGCCATGGTGACCTCGCCGGACCCGACGAACGCGGACGGGTTGTCGGTGCCCTGCGGCAGGCCCGCGCCGCCCGCCTGGCCTCTGCCGCAGTAGGCGCCGCCGGGCTGGCGGGCCTTGATCCTGCCGTCCAGCGGCTTCAGGCCCTGGCCGCTCGGGACGCGGAACAGGTCGGTCGGCCGGTAGGAGGCGCCGGTCCGCAGGTCGACGGTCGCCGCCTGGGACTGGTCCCAGCCCGTCCCGCGCTCGCCGCGCAGCTCGACCTTGTACCAGACCGACAGCAGCCGGTCGCCGCGCAGGAGGATCGCCGGCGTCACGACATCGGTGTAGGCGCCGCGGCCGATGTCCTTCAAGCCGTTGCGGGTCTTCGCCCAGCGCCGTTCGAGCGGCGCCCGCAGCGCCTGGTTGATCTTCCGGTTGAGCGTGGCGTCCCCGCCCGTGACGCGCACGACCCGGCCCTGCGCCTGGAACGTCATCCCGCCGCCGAGTTCCCGCCGCGGCTCGCTGAGCGCCACCAGCCGCGCGACGATCGGCTTGGGCGCCTCCTGCGCCGTGGCGACGTAGACCGCCGCGCCGCCGCCCACGGCCACGGCCGCGGCGCCGCCCGCGACGGCCGCCGTGCCCTTCACGCCGAGCGTGCCGATGACGCCCTTGCCCGCCGCGCCCGCCGCTCCGGCTCCGCCCGTCCCCGCGGCGCCCCCCGACCCGGCGACCCCGGCGGCCCCGGCGGTGCCCGCGGCCCCGGCCGCGCCCGCCGAGGCGCCGCCCCCGCCGAGGCCGAGCGCGGTCAGGGGGAACAGCACCGACAGCGCGGCGGCGGCGCCCGCGAGCGTGCGGATGCCGCGTCCCTCCCAGTCGGTCCCGTACGCGCCCGCCGCGACCGACTCCAGTTCGGAGACGAACGCGGCGGCGCCCGGCGGACGGTCCCACGGGTTCTTCGCCAGCCCGCGCTCGATCAGCGGGCGGAGCGGCCCGGGGACGTCCCCCACCGGGATCGGGGCCGTGAGGTGGCGGCCCATCAGCCCGGCCGGGTTCCCGGCGGTGTACGGGCGGTGTCCCGTCACGCACTCGTAGAACACGCACGCCGCCGCGTACACGTCGGTCGCGGGGGAGGCGGGCTCGTCCCGCCACTGCTCGGGGGCCATGTAGACCGGCGTCCCCGACCGCCCGGACGCGCCCGCGTCCACCGCGATGCCGAAGTCGATCAGCTTGCTCAGCCCGTCGCCGCGCACGATCACGTTCGCGGGCTTGTAGTCGCGGTGGACGATGCCGAGGCCGTGCGCGGCGGCGAGGCCCAGCAGCGAGCCCTTGAGCACCGCCAGGGCGGCCTCGGGCGCCAGCGGCCCCCGCTCGGCGAGCACCGACTTCAGCGGCGCCCCGTCCACCGCCTCCATGACGATCGCCGCGCCGTCCGGCGTCTCGACGAGACCGAACAGCTGGGCGACGTACGGGTTGCGCAGCCGGCTGAGCAGGTCGGCCTCGCCGCGGAACCGTTCGCGGAACTCCGCGTCACCGGCGAGGGCCGGCGCCAGGTACTTGATCGCCGCTGGACGCCCCGTCGCGTCGTGCCGCGCGAGCACGACGCGACCCTGCGCGCCCTCGCCGAGAACGCGCATCTCGCTGTAGCCGGGAACCCGCCATCCGTCCATACCGCCCCCACACACCCGTCGTGGAAGGGGTTATATCGGATGTGGGCCTCAGGCGGCGACGGGTTCCGGCCGGGAGTCGCCCGCCGCCGGAGCCTGCGCCGGGGGCTCGGCCGGGGCGGGGACGGAGATGTCCGCGGTCGCGCGCAGCGGCGCGTACCGGGCGCCCGCCGCGATCAGCAGCGCCAGCACGACGACCACGCCGACGCCGACCCGCAGGGACGTCGCCTCCGACAGGAAGCCGACCACGACCGGCCCGAGCAGCAGGCCGCCGTAGCCCATCGCGCCGACCTGGGCGACGGCCGCGCCGGGACGGTCCGGAGCGGCGGAGCCCGCCAGCGAGATCGTCGTCGGGACGACCGTGCAGACCACGAGCCCGGTCAGGAAGAACCCGGCGATCGCCACCGCGGGGACCGGGGCCAGCACGACGACGGTCATGCCGGCGGCGGTCCCGAGGCCGGCCCCGACCAGCAGCCGGCGGGTGCCGACCCGCATCCGGACGCGGTCGCCGACGAGCCGCCCGAGCAGCATCGCCAGCTCGAACATCGGGTAGCCGGCCGCGGCGACGGCCTCGGTCGCGCCGAGCTCGTCGTGCAGCAGCAGCCCGCTCCAGTCGGCGATCGACCCCTCGGTCATGAAGGCGATGAACGCGAGGACGCCGATCAGGTAGACGGCGGGGGGCATCCGGCGCGCCCCGCGTCCCGTCCCGGACGCGGCGGGCGCGGCGGGGTCGGGCAGGTAGGTGCGGCCGAGCGCGAGCCCGGCGGGCACCGACAGCACCGCGGTGACCAGCACGGTCTCGGTGAACCCGAAACCGGCGGCGGCGGTCGCGACGCCGAACAGGCCGCCGCTCATCGCGCCGACGCACCAGCCGGCGTGCATGCCGCTCATGACGGACCGGCGGTACGCCTGCTCGACGACGCTGCCCTGCGCGTTCATCGCGATGTCGGTGATCCCGAACGTCATGCCGAACAGCGCGACGGCGCCGAGGAGCACGCCGTAGGTGGGGGCGAGCGCCACCGCCGCGTACGACAGGCCCGTCAGCGGCAGGGCGATCCGCAGGACGGCGCGGCTGCCGGCCCGCGCCATCACGCCGCGCAGCGCCTGCATGGCCGCGATCGCGCCGAGCCCCCAGACGAGGACGACGATGCCGATCTCGCCCTCGTTCGTCCCGAACTTGCCGGCCAGCGCGGGCATGCGCGCCACCCACACTCCGGTCAGCAGACCGGCCAGTGCGAAGGTCAGGAACGTCCCCGAACGGGCACGGAACAGCATTGTTCACCTCTTTCTCGTCTCGGCGGGGCGAACCCCGGCGTGTGGCATGCGGCGTCCGCGACGTGCGCCGTCGCGGGACGTGCGCCGTCGTGTGACATAGGTCATGGAACGCTCCAAACCCGTGTGGGCCCGGAACGCCCGGAAGGTCGGGCGGGGCGCGGGCGGCGCGCCCCCGGCGTCAGCGCTCCAGCAACCCCAGAAGCCGCTGTTTCAGCGCTCTGAGCTGCTCGGCGTCGTACAGCCCGGGATCATGGCTGACCACCTCCCAGAGGCCCTCGGCCGCCAGCCTGACGACCGCCGCGTCGCCCGGGTCGGGATCGTCCGCCGGGTCGTGGCCGTGCCAGCGGCGCATCGCCTCGTTCAGCGGCTCGGCCTGCTCGGGGTCGGCGGCCGCGGCCGTGATGGCCGACCACCGCCGGTAGGCGCGGGCCTCACCGGTGAGGATCTCGAACGTGGCCTCGACGTAGGCCCGGGTGTAGGACCCCGGCGTGCCGTCGTCGTAGGAGGCGATCAGGCCGTCGAACTCCTCGATGACCCGCGCCACCATGGCCCGGACGAGCGCCTCCTTGGTGGGGAAGTGGTAGAGCAGCCCTCCCTTGCTGACGCCGGCGCGGTCGGCGACCGCGCTGAGGGTCAGCGCCTGCGTCCCCTGCTCGAAGAGCACGGACTCGGCTGCGTCCAAGAGGGCTTCCCGTTTCATGACGTCCTTACTGTACCGGCTGGACGGTATACGGGCCAACCGGGGGCGGGCGCCCGCTATTCCCCCTGTCGAGGCCCGGCTTCCGGCCGTCGCACCGGGCACCGGAAGGGAACAGGAAGGGCGCGGATACTGTTGTCCGCGTGGTGACCTACCTCGACCATGCGGCGACCACCCCGATGCTGCCCGAGGCCATCGAGGCGATGACGGCGGAGTTGCGCGAGCTCGGCAATCCCTCCTCGCTGCACGCCGCGGGCCGGCGCGCCCGGCGCGTCGTCGAGGAGTCCCGCGAGCTCATCGCCGAGGCGTTCGGCGCCCGTCCGAGCGAGGTCGTGTTCACCTCCGGCGGCACCGAGGCCGACAACCTCGCCGTCAAGGGGATCTACTGGGCGCGCCGCGCCGCCGACCCGGCCCGCACCCGCGTGCTCGTCGGCGCCGTCGAGCACCACGCGGTCCTGGACGCGGTCCAGTGGCTCGCCGACCACGAGGGCGCCCGCGTCGACGTCGTCCCGGTGGACGGGCTCGGCCGCGTCGCTCCGGACGCGCTGCGCGAACTGCTCGGCTCCGGCGACGACGTGGCCCTCGCCACCGTGATGTGGGCCAACAACGAGGTCGGCACCGTCCAGCCCGTCGCCGAACTGGCCGCCGCCGCCGGCGAGCGCGGCGTCCCCCTGCACACCGACGCCGTCCAGGCCGCCGGGCAGCTGCCCGTCGGGTTCGCGGCGAGCGGCGCGCAGGCCCTGACCATCACCGGCCACAAGCTCGGCGGCCCGATCGGCGTCGGCGCGCTGCTGCTGGCCAAGCCGAAGCCGCCGGTGTTCCTCGACCCGGTGCCGCTGCTGCACGGCGGCGGCCAGGAGCGCGACGTCCGGTCCGGGACGCTCGACGCCCCCGCCATCGCGGGCTTCGCCGCCGCCGTCCGGGCCGCGGTCGCCCGCCGCGAAGCCGAGGCGGCCCGCCTCGCCGGGCTGCGCGACGAGCTGATCGCCGCCGTCCGGGACGCGGTCCCCGAGGCGGTGCTGAACGGCGACCCCGACGACCGCCTCCCCGGCAACGCGCACTTCTCCTTCCCCGGCTGCGAGGGCGACGCCCTGCTCATGCTCCTGGACGCGCGCGGCATCGCCTGCTCCACCGGATCGGCCTGCTCGGCGGGCGTCTCCCAGCCCAGCCATGTCCTGGTCGCCATGGACGCGGGCGCCGAGCGGGCCCGAGGGTCGCTGCGGTTCTCCCTCGGCCACACCAGCACCGAGGCCGACGTGAAGGCCCTCGCCGACGCCATCGGCCCGGTCGTCGAGCGCGCCCGCCGCGCGGGCCTCAGCTGACGCTGGTTTGACCTCCCCTTGAACGGGGACAGCGTGGCCGTGACGACGGATGTGAGCCGCGGGCTCAAGCAGGCGGCGGGACACCCTTGGTTCCACCACATGTCCCGGGTGGGGCTGGTCGCGCGCGGCCTGCTCTACCTCCTCATCGGCTGGCTGGCCCTCCAGGTCGCCTTCGGCGGCGGCGGGAAGGAGGCCGACCGCACGGGCGCGCTGGAGACCATCGCCGGCAAACCGGGCGGCCTCGTCCTCATCGCGCTGATGGCGGTCGGCTTCGCCGCGCTCGTCCTCTGGCAGATCGCGGAGGCCCTGCTCGGCCGTCCCGTCCCGGACGGCGACAAGGCGACCAAGCGCCTGATGTCGGCCGCACGCGCCGTCATTTACGCGGTCGCCTTCGTCGGGACCCTCGCGTTCCTCTTCGGCCACCACGGCTCGTCGAGCGACAAGCAGTCCAAGACCTACACCGCGCGGCTCATGGAGGCGCCCGGCGGCCGCTGGCTCGTCCTGGCGGTCGCGGTGGGCTTCCTCGTCGTGGGCGCGGTCATGGTCGTGAACGCCTTCCGGCACAAGTTCATGAAGGAACTCAAGTCCTGGGAGATGGGCAGGACCGCGCGCCGCGTCGTCAAGCCCCTCGCGATCGTCGGCAACACCGCCCGCGGCCTCGTCGTCGCCGCCGTCGGCGCCTTCCTCGCCTACGCGGCCGTCAGCTTCCAGCCCGACAAGGCCCAGGGCCTGGACGGCACCCTCCGCGAGTTCGCCTCGACCCCCGCCGGCCCCTGGGGCCTGGCCGCCATCGCCCTCGGCGTCATCACCTTCGGCCTCTACAACTTCTGCGAAGCCCGCTACCGCAAGGTGGACGCGAGCAACTAGCCCCTGGGAGTCACGGCTGGTAGGGGGCCAGGGCTCGCCAGCCGGGGTCGCTGGTGGAGGCGACCTTGGCCTTGCCCTCCGGCCAGCCCGCGGCCAGCTGGTCGAGTTCGGAGATGACGCCGGAGTCGGGGTCGGCGTACAGGTGGAAGACGCGCAGGCCGTCGCCGGTCTCGCGGACGGCGAGGACGGCGCGGTCGCCGAGCTTGGCGAGCTTCTTCTCGAACGCGCGCAGCGCGCCCGACGACGGCTCGACGGGGAGCCGGTCGGGGTTGCTGTTGGCGTACGGGACGGTGATCGCCACGTGCAGGTCGCAGAGCGGGTAGTCCTGCCGGTGCAGCGGGAACCGGGCGCCGAGGCGGGCGGGGTGGCCGCGGGGCGTGCGGCCCTCGCCGGTCAGCCAGGCCGGCTCGGCGAACGGCTCGGAGATCTGCTCCACGACCGCGGACAGCATGGACGGCGGGAGGGAGTCGATCGGCGCCTCGGTCGCGATCGTGACCTCGCCGATCCAGCGGGCCACGTCGTCCTCCCCGAGCGCCCAGTGCAGGACGTTCAGCGCGACCTGGAGCTGCTGCTCCTCGGAGACGAACAGGAAGTCGGGGTGGTAGGCGGTGATGTGCACGCGGGCGCGGTCGGCGTCGGCGCGCATGCCGAGCCGGACGTACTCCAGGTCGAACTCGTGGTCGCCGAGGATGAGGTCCTGGCCGAGCATCTCCGGGTCGGCCTGGCGGGACGGGTGGAAGCTCCAGCCGCCCGCGGCGGAGCCGGACGGGGCGGAGCGCGCCCAGCGCTCGGTCAGGCCGCGCAGCTCGGGGTCGCCGCCGCCGGTGACGGTCAGCGAGGGGTGGCGGTCGTCGGCACCGCCGATCTCCCACTGGAGCTCGGGGTGGATCTTGTGGACGAGGCGGGACAGCTCCTCCATCGTCTCGGCGGACAGGCCCTCACCGGGCGCGGCCGGATCGGACTCCTCGGACGGCTCCGGCCCGGCGGCCAGCGAGGCCTCGATCGTCGGGCGGGCCTGCGCCCACCACTCCCAGAACTCGCTGATGGCGGGCGGTGCGGCGGCGGACGCCTCGCGCGGACGACGGAAGATTCCCATAGCGGCCCCAATCGTACGCGGAAATGGAGTCGGGAGACCGGGCCACGCCGCGTACGCTCGAAGGACTATGCCTCTCCGTGTACTCGCCGCCATGTCGGGCGGCGTCGACTCCGCCGTGGCCGCCGCCCGCGCCGCCGAGGCCGGGCACGATGTGACCGGCGTCCACATGGCCCTGTCCAGCAATCCCCAGTCGTACCGGACGGGGGCGCGCGGCTGCTGCACCCTGGAGGACTCCCGGGACGCCCGCCGCGCCGCCGACGTGATCGGCATCCCGTTCTACGTGTGGGACCTCGCCGAGCGCTTCCACCGGGACGTGGTGGAGGACTTCGTCAGCGAGTACGCGGCGGGCCGCACCCCGAACCCGTGCCTGCGCTGCAACGAGAAGATCAAGTTCGCGGCGCTGCTGGACCGGGCGATGGCGCTCGGCTTCGACGCCGTCTGCACCGGCCACTACGCGCGGCTGGACGGCGGCGTCCTGCGGCGCGGCGTCGACGCGGGCAAGGACCAGTCGTACGTCCTGGCCGTCTGCACGCCCGAGCAGCTCGCGCACGCGCTGTTCCCGCTCGGCGACACCTCCAAGGCCGACATCCGGCTGGAGGCGGAGCGCCGCGGCCTCCAGGTCGCCGACAAGCCCGACAGCCACGACATCTGCTTCATCGCCGACGGCGACACGCGCGGCTTCCTGGCCGAGCGGCTGGGGTCGGCGCCCGGCCCGATCGTCGACGCCGACGGCAACGAGGTCGGCGAGCACGACGGCGCCTACGCCTACACGATCGGGCAGCGCAAGGGCCTGCGGATCGGCACCCCGGCGCCGGACGGGCGGCCCCGCTACGTCCTCGACATCTCCCCGGTCACCAACACCGTGACGGTGGGGCCGCGCGAGTCGCTGGACGTCCACGAGATCACCGGCGAGCGCCCCGTGTGGCTGAGCGAGGCCCCGCGGGGCCCGTTCGAGTGCCAGGTCCAGCTCCGCGCGCACGGCGAGGTCCACGACTGCACGGCCGAGCACACCGGGAACGAGCTGCGCGTCCGCCTGGCCACGCCCGCGCGGGGCGTGGCGACCGGCCAGGCCGCCGTCCTCTACGACGGCGACCGCGTCCTCGGGTCGGCCACGATCGCGGAGACCGCGCGCGTCCCCGCCTGACCAGGGTGCCGGAAGGAGAGCGCGATGCGGTTCGGTGTCTCGACGTTCGTGACCGATGAGGGGATCGGCCCCGCCGCGCTCGGGCGGGCGCTGGAGGAGCGCGGGTTCGGGTCCCTGTTCGTCACCGAGCACACGCACATCCCCGTGAAGCGGGAGTCGGAGTATCCGGGCGGCGGCGAGCTGCCGCGCATCTACTACCGGACGCTCGACCCGTTCGTCGCGCTGTCGGCGGCCGCCGCCGTCACCGCGCGCCTCCGGCTCGGGACGGGCATCGCGCTGGTCGTCCAGCGCGACCCGATCACGCTGGCGAAGGAGGCCGCCTCCCTCGACCTGGTCTCCGGCGGACGCGCCGTGCTCGGCGTCGGCGCCGGCTGGAACCGGGAGGAGATGCGCAACCACGGCACCGACCCGGCGACCCGGATGCGGTTGATGCGCGAGCGGGTGCTGGCGGTCAAGGAGCTGTGGACGAAGGAGCGGGCCGAGTTCCACGGCGAGTTCGTCGACTTCGACCCGGTGTTCTCCTACCCGAAGCCCGTCCAGGACCCGCATCCGCCCGTGCTGGTCGGCGGCTCGGGGCCGACGGCGCTCGACCGGGTCGCGGAGTACGGCGACGGATGGATGCCGCTCTACGGCCGCGGAACCGGTGATCTCGCCGCCCGGATCGCGGACCTGCGCGAGCGGGCGGGACGCCGGGTGCCGGTGACGGTGTTCGCCGTCCCGGCCAGACCGGAGGCCGTCGCCGAGCTGGAGGCCGCGGGAGCCGACGAGGTCCTGTTCAACCTGCGGACCGAGCCGGAGGACGACACGCTCCGCCGCCTCGACCGGCTGGCCGCGCTGCTGTGATCGCCGCCCCGCGGCGCCGATAGGCTTTACAGGGTGACGAGCTTTCCGTGGCAGGCCGGGACGGCGACCGGCGTCGGGTCCTATCCGGGGGAGGACCCCGCCGAGGCGCTGCGGATCGTCCTCGGCGAGGTGCCCGAGCTGCCGCACCTGCCCGAGCTGCCCGCGCGCGGCCCCGGCGCCGATCTGGCGGGGCGGACCGCCGGCCTGCTGGTCGAGATGCCCGTGCACCTGGAGCCGTCCGGTTGGCGGTTCTCCGACCGCCCCGGGCGCGACACGCAGCGCTCCCGCGACCACCTCGCCCGTGACCTGGACGTCCTTGAGGAGGTCGCGGGCGGCCACGACGGCCCGTTCAAGATCCAGGTCTGTGGGCCGTGGACGCTGGCCGCCTCGATCGAGCTGCGGCACGGCGACCGGGCGCTGAAGGACCCCGGCGCCGTCCGCGACCTGACCGCCTCGCTGGCCGAGGGCGTCGCCGCCCACGTGGCCGGCGTCCAGCGCCGACTCCCGGCGGCGCAGATCATCCTGCAGTTGGACGAGCCCAGCCTGCCCGCCGCCCTGGCCGGGACGGTCCCGACCGCCAGCGGCTTCTCCCGCCTACGGGCGATCGAGGCGCCGATTGCCGAAGAGGCCCTCCGCACCGTGATCGGCGCGACGGACGCCTACCCCGTCGTGCACTGCTGCGCCCGGAACGTCCCCTACGACCTCCTGCGCGGCGCCGGCGCGAAGGCCCTCTCCATCGACCTGCGCCTGGTCCCGAGACGCGACGACGACGCCGTGGGGGAGGCGATCGACGCGGGGATCGGCCTGTTCCTCGGCGCCGTCCCCGCGACCGACGCCGCCCTTCCGCCCCTCAAGGCGACCGCCGAGCCGGTGCGGGAGCTGTGGCGCCGCTTCGGCTTCCCCGCCCAGCGGCTGGCCGAACAAGTCGTGATCACTCCGGCCTGCGGCATGGCGGGCGCCTCGCCCCGCCACGTCCGCGCCGCCCTCGCACGCTGCCGCGACACCGCCCGGATGCTCTACGAAGCGGCTCTCTAGAAGGGCGCGCCGAGGGCTCATATTGTCGGTCCCGTTGGCGAGAATAGGGGCATGACCATGAGCGACGGCGTTCCGACCGAGGCGCGGCAGCGCCACAAGGAGCTGAGCGAGCGGCTCGACGAGGCCAACTACCGGTACTACGTCCTCGACCAGCCGACGCTCTCCGACGCCGAGTACGACCGGATGATGCGCGACATCCGGGCGCTGGAGGAGCGGTATCCGGAGCTGGTCACGCCCGACTCGCCGACACAGCGGGTCGGCGCGCCCATCGTCACCGACTTCGCGACCGTCCAGCACCTGGAGCGGATGCAGAGCCTCGACAACGCGATGAGCGCCGAGGAGCTGCTCGCCTGGGACGAGCGGGTCGTCAAGGAGGTCGGCGAGGTCGCCGGCTACCTGTGCGAGCTGAAGATCGACGGCCTGGCGATCGCGCTGACGTACGAGAAGGGGCGGCTCGTGCGCGGGGTCACCCGCGGCGACGGGCGCACCGGCGAGGACGTCACCAACAACGTCCGCACCATCGCCGACATCCCCGCCCGGCTGGCCGGCGAGGGCTGGCCGGACGTCCTGGAGGTCCGCGGCGAGGTCTTCCTGCCGGTCGAGGGGTTCGAGCAGGTCAACGCGGTCCAGATCGAGGCGGGCAAGGAGCCCTTCGCCAACCCGCGCAACGCGGCGGCGGGCTCGCTGCGGCAGAAGGACCCGCGGGTGACCGCGCACCGGCCGCTCGGCATGCTCGTCCACGGGTTCGGCGCGTGGCGGGGCGGGGAGCAGCCCGACAGCCAGTCCGGCGCGTACGAGCTGATGCGCGGCTGGGGCCTGCCGGTCAGCGACCGCTACAAGGTCGTCTCCGGGCTCGGCGCCGTCCGCGAGTACATCGAGGAGTACGGCGAGGACCGGCACGGCACCGCCTACGAGATCGACGGGGTCGTCGTCAAGGTCGACCAGTTCGCGCTGCAGCGCCGGCTCGGGTCGACGAGCCGGGCGCCGCGCTGGGCGATCGCGTGGAAGTACCCGCCGGAGGAGGTCAACACCAAGCTCCTCGACATCAGGGTCGGCGTGGGGCGGACCGGGCGCGTCACCCCCTACGGGGTGATGGAGCCGATCAAGGTCGCCGGGTCCACGGTGGAGCGGGCGACGCTGCACAACGCGAGCGAGGTCAGGCGCAAGGGCGTGCTGATCGGCGACACGGTCGTGCTGCGCAAGGCGGGCGACGTCATCCCCGAGATCGTCGCGCCGGTGACCGGGCTGCGCGACGGGTCCGAGCGCGAGTTCGTCATGCCCGACACCTGCCCCGAGTGCGGGACGGAGCTGGCGTACGAGAAGGAGGGCGACGTCGACATCCGCTGCCCGAACGCCAGGAGCTGCCCCGGCCAGCTGCGCGAGCGGCTGTTCTACCTGGCGAGCCGCAAGGTGCTCGACATCGAGGCGCTCGGCTACGTCGCGGCGACCGCGCTCACCCAGCCGCTGGAGCCGAGCGACCCGCCGGTGAAGAACGAGGGCGACCTGTTCCACCTCACCGTCGACCAGCTGCTCCCGATCAGGAGCCCGGTCCTCGACCAGCGGACCGGCACGGCCAAGACCGACCCGAAGACCGGCGAGCCGAAGGTGGTGTCGTTCTTCGCCAACAAGGAGGGCGAGCCGAAGAAGACGGTCGAGATCCTCTTCGAGGAGCTGGAGAAGGCCAAGCGGCAGCCGCTGTGGCGGGTGCTGGTGGCGCTGTCGATCCGGCATGTCGGGCCGTCCGCCGCCCAGGACCTCGCGCGCGAGATGCGCTCGCTCGACGCGATCGCCGAGGCGACGGAGGAGGAGCTCGCCGCGGTGGACGGCGTGGGGCCCACCATCGCCGCGTCCATCAAGAAGTGGTTCGAGGAGCCCTGGCACCGCGAGATCGTCGACAAGTGGCGCGCCGCCGGCGTCCGGATGCGGGACGAGGGGGCCGCGGGGCCGCGCCCGCTGGAGGGCGTCAGCGTGGTGATCACCGGATCGCTGGAGGGGTTCAGCCGCGACTCGGCGACCGAGGCGGTGCAGCGGCTCGGCGGGAAGGTGTCCGGGTCGGTGTCGAAGAAGACGGGCTTCGTGGTCGTCGGCGACAGTCCAGGGTCGAAATACGATAAAGCGGTCAAGTTGGGCGTGCCGGTCCTGGCCGAGGAGGGGTTCCGGGTCCTCCTCTCCGATGGGCCAGATGCGGCCAAAAACGTAACTATGCGCGCGGACGCCTAACACGGCGTGGTTGCGGGGGTTTCGACCAGGGTTGCGTTACTCAGGGGTACACTTCCACTACCCAGCGACGAGGGACGGACGCGGAAAGGAAATAACGGAACGTACGCAACCGGTTTCGCGAAGTTGAGCGAAGGCCGTACCCTCCCTCACATCACGACCCACACCTGAAATCTCCGGACGTAACACCCGGGGGGCGTCCCCCGAGGTCGGGGACGCCCGGTGCCGGGGGGCGACCCCCCGCAGCCCCCCGAGGATGTGATGAAGGACCCGAACAACACGCGGAACACGGCGCCACGCCGTGGCTCCCCGTTGTGGATCTACTTCGTCGTCGTCATCCTGCTCGGCCTCGCCGCCGCGGCCGCCGCGTTCTCCGGGCTGACCCGCGCCGACCTGGACGCGCTCGCCGGAACCCCCGTGTTCTGGATCCTCGGCTGCTTCATCATCTTCGGCGAGCTGCGGCCGATCATCACGCCCGGCAGCACCGAGAACAACGGCGCCACCACCTCGACGACGTTCTCGTTCGCCGCGCTGCTGTACGCCGGGCTGCCCATCGCCGCCGCCCTCCAGGCCGTCGCCGTGATCACCTGCGGGATCTTCCGTTCCCGCTCCCCGCACCGCATCGCCTTCAACGTCGCGCAGTACACGCTCAGCCTGGCCGCCGCCCAGCTCGTCCTCGCGCTCTCCGGCGACCTCGCGACCCCCTCGCAGCTGTGGGTGCCGCACGGCTCCGACCTGCCCGCGATCGCGCTCGCCGGCGCCGTCTACTTCGTCTGCAACGACACCCTCGTCGGCGCCGCCGTCGCGCTGCACGCCCGCGTCTCGCTCGTCAAGGCGCTCCGCTGGGACCTGGCCTACCAGGTCCTCGTGCACCTGGCGCTGCTCGGCCTCGCCCCGCTGATGGTCATCGCGATGGACCGGTCCGCCGTCTTCGTGCCGCTGATCGTCCTGCCGTTCATCGCCGTCTACCTCAACGCCTCCGTCTCGGTCCGGCGCGAGCACCAGGCGCTGCACGACGGGCTGACCGGCCTGCCCAACCGCAAGCTGCTGATCGTCCGCACCGAGGAGGCCCTCGCCGAGGCGCGCGGCGCGGAGCGGCGGCTCCCGCGCGCCGCCGGGCTCGGGGCCCGGCGCCGCAAGGCGGCCGACCCGCCGGACCACCGCGCCGGGCTGTTCCTGCTCGACCTCGACCGGTTCAAGGAGGTCAACGACACCCTCGGGCACCCCACCGGCGACCGGCTGCTCCAGCTCGTCGCGCACCGGCTCACCCACAGCGTCCGCCCCGGCGACCTCGTCGCGCGGCTCGGCGGCGACGAGTTCGCGGTGCTGCTGCCCACCGTGCGGGACGAGGCCGCCGCCCGCGAGGTCGCCGCCCGGCTGCGCGCCGCGCTCTCCGAACCCGTCCGGCTGGACGGCATGTCGTTCGATCTGGAGGCCAGCGTCGGCATCGCGCTGTTCCCCGACCACGCGCCCGACTTCGAGCTGCTCCTGCAGCGCGCCGACGTCGCCATGTACAACGCCAAGGAGGCCCGGACCGGCGTCGAGACGTACTCGCCCGGCAAGGACCGCAACTCCCCGGCCCGGCTCAGCATGCTCGGCGATCTGCGCCGCGCCATCGACCGCTCCGAGCTGGAGCTGTTCTACCAACCGAAGATCTCGCTGCGGGACGGCCACCTCGTCGGCATGGAGGCCCTGCTGCGCTGGCGCCACCCCGACAAGGGCCTCCTGGAGCCCGAGGCGTTCCTGTCGGTCGCCGAGCAGACGTACCTGATGCGCTCGATCACCCACTACGTCGTGCAGGCCGCGCTCGCCCAGACCGCCGCGTGGTGGCGGGCGGACATGCCGGTCCAGGTCGCGGTGAACGCCTCGGGACGCGACCTGCTCGACACCGGGCTCACCGAGGTCATCGAGGAGGGCCTGCTCGCCCGCGGCCTGCCCGCCGCCGCGCTCCAACTGGAGATCACCGAGCGCATCCTGATGAACGAGCCCGCCTACGCCTCCGACACGGTGAGCGCCCTCGCCGAGCTCGGCATCCCGCTCAGCCTGGACGACTTCGGCACCGGCTACTCCTCCCTCGTGCGGCTCAAGCGCCTGCCCGTCGAGGAGATCAAGATCGACTCATCGTTCGTGGGGCGCCTGGCCGACTCTGCCGACGACGCCGTCATCGTCCGCTCGATCGTCGACCTCGTCCGCACGCTCGGGCTGCGCTCGGTCGCCGAGGGCGTCGAGGACCCGGCCACCGCAGAGCGGCTGCGGGAGATGGGCTGCGACGCCGCCCAGGGCTGGCACTTCTGCCGTCCCATGGACGCCGCGACCGCCACCGACTGGCTGTACTCCTTCGCCGTCCCCTCGGTGAAGGCGCCCGGAGGCGCCTGACCGCCACGGCCGAACGCCGATGGGGGCAGGGACCGTTTCGCACCAGAAGGGTCTTCCAGCGGACGCGCGGGCAGGGCGCCGCCCAGGTGAGGGGGCGCCCTGCCCGCCGCGGGGCGTGATGCGTGGGGCGGTGTCCGCGGTCAGTAGCGGCGACGGGCCTCGTAGTCGTCGGCGTAGTACTCCTCGCGCACGGCCGCGGGCGGGGGACGGCGGTCGACGGCGCGGCGGGCGGACATGATCCGCACGATGCCGACGACGAGGCCGATCACGCCGCCGATCATGAGGATGACGCCGACCAGCCGGATGTCGATGCCGCTGATGTCGTAGTTGACTGCGTATGCCAGGATCGCGCCGATGATGATCAGGGCGATGCTGCCGCCGATGGTCACGGCGGTCTCCTCTCGTTCGTCCCGGGGGTGGACGCAAGAAGCGTTCCCTCTGTGCGGGGATGAAACGGGCGACCTGGGCGACCCGCCGCGGGCACGCCCGCGTAAACGGGTCGGGGTGCGGGGGCGCGGGCCCATAGGATGGCCGTGAACCCACTTCATCGCAGGAACGGTTTCTTCAATGTCCGCCATCACCCGTGACGAGGTGTCGCACCTCGCCCGGCTGTCCCGGCTGGCGCTCGGCGACGATGAGCTCGACCATCTCGCCGCCCAGCTCGACCAGATCATCTCCGCGGTCGCGCGGGTGCAGGAGGTCGCGGCGGAGGACATCCCGCCCACCTCGCACGCGCTGCCGCTGACCAACGTCTACCGGACGGACGAGGTGCGGGAGTGCCTCCGGCCCGAGCAGGCCCTCGCCGGCGCCCCGGCCGCCGAGGAGCAGCGCTTCCGCGTGCCGCGGATCCTCGACGAGGAGGCCTGAGCGGTGACCGGAACGGAGCGCAGCGGAGTGGAGGGCGCCGCTCAGGCGGCAGGCCCGGGGGGTCTGGGGGGTCGCCCCCCAGAAGTCACGCGTGCGGTGACCGGAACGGAGCGCAGCGGAGTGGAGGGCGCCGCTCAGGCGGCAGGCCCGGGGGGCCTGGGGGGCCGTCCCCCCAGAAAGGACACGTGCGGTGAGTGAGCTGGTCAGGAAGAGTGCGGCGGAGCTCGGGGAGCTGATGGCCGCGGGTGAGGCGTCGGCCGTCGAGGTGGCCGAGGCGCACCTGGACCGCATCGCGGCGGTGGACGGCGGCGTCAAGGCGTTCCTGCACGTCGACCGCGAGACGACGCTGGCACAGGCCCGCGAGGTGGACGAGCGGCGCGCGGCGGGGGAGGAGCTCGGCCCGCTGGCCGGCGTCCCCATCGCGCACAAGGACGTGTTCACCACCGCGGACATGCCCACCACCGCCGGATCCAAGATCCTTGAGGGCTGGCGGCCGCCGTACGACGCGACCGTGACGGCGCGGCTGCGGCAGGCCGGGCTGGTGATCCTCGGCAAGACGAACATGGACGAGTTCGCGATGGGCTCGTCCACGGAGAACAGCGCCTACTTCGTCTCCCGCAACCCGTGGGACCTGGAGCGGGTCCCGGGCGGGTCGTCGGGCGGGTCGTCGGCGGCGGTCGCGGCGTACGAGGCGCCGCTGTCCACCGGCACCGACACCGGCGGCTCCATCCGGCAGCCCGCCGCCGTCACCGGCATCGTCGGGATGAAGCCCACCTACGGCGGCTCGTCCCGCTACGGCGTCATCGCGTTCGCGTCCTCGCTCGACACGCCCGGCCCGTTCGCGCGCAACGTGCTGGACGCGGCGCTGCTGCACGAGGCGTTCAGCGGCCACGACGTCATGGACTCCACCTCGGTGGACCAGGCCGTCCCACCGGTCGTGGAGGCCGCGCGCCGCGCCGACGTCAACGGGCTGCGCGTCGGGGTCGTGAAGGAGTTCGCGGGCGACGGCTACCAGGCGGGCGTCTCGGCGCGCTTCAACGAGGCGGTCGAGCTGCTGGAGTCCCTCGGCGCGAAGGTCGTCGAGGTGTCCTGCCCGCACTTCTCCTACGCGCTGCCCGCGTACTACCTGATCGCGCCGTCGGAGTGCTCGTCCAACCTCGCGCGTTTCGACGCGATGCGGTACGGCCTGCGCGTCGGCGACGACGGCAGCCGCAGCGCCGAGGAGGTCATGGCGCTGACCCGCGCGGAGGGCTTCGGGCCCGAGGTGAAGCGGCGCATCATGCTCGGCACCTACGCGCTGTCGTCGGGCTACTACGACGCCTACTACGGCAAGGCGCAGCAGGTCCGCACCCTGATCAAGCGCGACTTCGAGGCGGCGTTCGAGCAGGTGGACGTGCTGGTCTCGCCGACCACGCCGACCACCGCGTTCCCGATCGGCGAGCGCGCCGACGACCCGATCGCCATGTACCTGGCCGACCTGTGCACGATCCCGGCCAACCTCACCGGCAACGCCGCGATCTCGGTGCCGTGCGGCCTGGCGGACGGCCTGCCCGTCGGCCTGCAGATCATGGCCCCCGTCCTCGGCGACGACCGCGTCTACCGCGTCGGCGCCGCCGTCGAGCGGGCCCTCGAAGAGCGCTGGGGCGGCCCGCTGCTGGCCCAGGCCCCGGAACTGGTGGAGGCGAAGTGACCACTCCGGCCCTGATGGACTACGACGAGGCGCTGGCGAAGTACGAACCGGTCCTCGGCATCGAGACGCACATCGAGCTCGGCACCGCGTCCAAGATGTTCTGCGGGTGCCCGACGGCGTTCGGCGCGGAACCGAACACGCAGGTGTGCCCGGTGTGCCTGGGGCTGCCGGGATCGCTGCCGGTCACCAACCACGCCGCGATCGAGGGCATCATCAAGATCGGCCTCGCGCTGAACTGCGACATCGTGGAGTGGTGCCGGTTCGCCCGGAAGAACTACTTCTACCCGGACATGCCGAAGAACTACCAGATCTCGCAGTACGACGAGCCGATCTGCGTGGACGGCCACCTGGACGTCGAGGTCGACGGCGAGACGTTCCGGATCGGGATCGAGCGCGTCCACATGGAGGAGGACACCGGCAAGTCGCTGCACGTCGGCGGCTCGACCGGGCGCATCCACGGCGCCGAGTACTCCCTCGTCGACTACAACCGGGCGGGCATCCCGCTGGTGGAGATCGTCACCAAGCCGATCCCGGCGACCGGTGACCGGGCGCCGCTGGTGGCGCGGGCGTACGCGACGGAGCTGCGCGAGCTGGTCCGGTCGCTCGGCGTGTCGGACGTGCGCATGGAGCAGGGCTCGATGCGCTGCGACGTGAACGTCTCGCTGATGCCGCGCGGCGCCGAGAAGTGGGGCACCCGGACCGAGACCAAGAACGTCAACTCGCTGCGGTCGGTCGAGCGGTCCGTCCGGTCGGAGATCGAGCGGCAGGCGGGCGTGCTGGACGCGGGCGGCACCGTCGTCCAGGAGACCCGGCACTTCCACGAGGACACCGGCCGCACCACGAGCGGGCGCAGCAAGGAGGAGGCGCAGGACTACCGCTACTTCCCCGAGCCCGACCTGGTGCCGATGGCGCCGTCGCGGGAGTGGGTGGAGGAGCTGCGCGCCACCCTGCCGGAGCTGCCGGCCGCGCGCCGCGCCCGCATCCAGCGGGAGTGGAAGCTGTCCGACCTGGAGCTGCGGGACGTCGTCAACGCCGGCGCCGTCGACCTCATCGAGGCGACGGTCGCGCAGGGCACCGACGCCCCGGCCGCCCGCAAGTGGTGGATGAACGAGCTGTCGCGGCGCGCCACCGAGCAGGGCGTCGAACTGGCCGAGCTGCCGATCACGCCCGAGCAGGTCGCCCGCGTCCAGGCGATGATCACCGCGGGCGAGCTGAACGACAAGCTGGCCCGCAAGGTGTTCGAGGGCGTCCTCGCGGGCGAGGGCGGCCCGGACGAGGTCGTCGCCGCGCGGGGCCTGAAGGTCGTCAGCGACGAGGGCGAGCTGTCCTCGGTCATCGACCAGGTGATCGCCGGCAACGCCGACGTGGCCGACAAGATCCGCGCCGGAAAGGTCGCCGCCGCCGGCGCGCTCGTCGGCGCCGTGATGAAGGCCACCCGCGGCCAGGCCGACGCCGGCCGCGCCCGCGAGCTGATCCTGGAGAAGCTCGGCGCCTCCTGACCCTCCGGTCCGGGGGTTCCGAACGTCCGCCGAGGCGTCTCACCCATGGCGAGACGCCTCGGCGAACCCGAACGCGTCCCCGGTCGGGTTGTGCTGGTCAGGGGTGGGGGACGTCGATGATGCGGTCGTCGCCTGGGCGGGGTTGGCCTCGTCCGTCCTTGTTGCTGGTCGTCACCCACAGTGAGCCGTCGGGGGTGCGGACGACCGCGCGCAGCCTTCCGTAGTGGCCCTGGAAGCGGGCGAGGGGGCGCCCCACCTTGCCGTTGTCGAGGGGGACCTGCCAGAGGCGCTCGCCGCGCAGAGCGGCGGCCCACAGGGAACCGTTCGCGTAGGCGAGGCCGGACGGCGACGCCTGGTCGGTCGTCCAGGTCAGGAGCGGGTCGGTGAAGCCCTTGCGGTGGCCGACGCCCTCGACGACCGGCCAGCCGTAGTTGCCGCCCTTGCGGATCAGGTTGATCTCGTCGAAGCGGTCCTGGCCGAACTCGGTGGCGTACAGGCGGCCCGCGTCGTCCCAGGCGAGGCCTTGGACGTTGCGGTGCCCGTAGGTCCAGACGCGGGTGCCGAACGGGTTGCCGGGCGCGGGGGCGCCCTCGGAGGTGACCCGGAGGATCTTGCCGCCGAGGGAGTTCCTGTCCTGCGCCATGCCGGTCTCGCCGGTCTCGCCGGTGGTGACGTAGAGCATCCTGTCGGGGCCGAAGGCCAGGCGCCCCCCGTTGTGGATGGAGCCCTTGGGGATGCCGGTGACGATCGGTTTCAGGTCGCTGAGACGGCCGTCATAGGTGGCGCGCACGACACGGTTGTCGGACGCGGCCGTGTAGTACAGGTAGACGAAATGGTCGGTGCCGTAAGACGGGGACACCGCGACGCCGAGGAGACCGCCCTCACCTTTCGCGTCCACACCGGGCACCGTGGCGACCGTCGTCGCGCGCCCGGACGGCGTGACGCGCAGGAGCCGGGCGGTGTCCCGTTCGGTGACCAGCGCGTCGGCTCCGGGCAGGAACGCCACGGCCCACGGCACCTTGAGGTTCTCGGTGACGGAGCGGGGCATGCCGGGCCCGCCGCCGGTCGCGGACGGGGTGGCGGACGCCGGCGGCGGGGTCCGGCCCTCTCCGCCTCCGGACGGCGAGGACGAGCAGGCCGCGAGGAGCGCGGCCGCCGAGGCCACGACGACCGGGGCGAGGATGGTGTGCTGTCGCATGGGCGCCTCCCGCAGGTAGTACGGATCCCGGGTGCTCACCGTTCCCTGTTACGCAGCGTAATCCCGGGCAAGCAGGCGATCCGGGGATGTTCGGCTTTCGGACGTCCCAAACGGATCCGAGACGAGGCCGTTCGTCGCGGGAAGGTCGCCCAGCCTCAATCGCTCCGTGACCTACCGAACGTACAGTGAGCGACACGGTGATCCCGTAGTGCAGCAACGTCGCTGATCCCCGGGCAGGCGAGGCCGGTGCGCTCGCCACCGGTCCGCGCCGATCCGGCGCGGGGCACCATCCGTGACCTTCGGGCCGTTATCCAGGCGGCGAGGGTCGTGGCCCCCAACTCCCCTGGCGCGGCGCGGCCTCCGCCAGGGCCGATCAGCCCATCGGGCAGGAAGGGACGCGGCGCGATGAGCGGCGACTACGCCAGGCGGGTACCGCCGCGTGCGCTGCCGGTCGCCCTGGCGGCGATCGTCGGTGTGCTGTACGCCACCGGCTCGCTGCTCGGCTGGGGCGGCCGCGCCTTCATCGCCTGGACCGAGGCCGGCGCCGCGGGCGCCGCCGCGATCTCCCTGCTGCTGTCGTCCCGGCGCCCCGACGGGCCGTCCGCCGATCCGGCGGCCGCCCCCGGCGGCATCTGGCGCGCGTCCTGGCGGTGGTACGGCATCGCCGCCGCCTCCTGGTTCGTCGGCGCGGTCGGCGGCGCGCTGGCGTACGGTTCCGGCCGCAGCGCCCTGTCGCTGTCGGTGCCCGACCTGTTCTACCTGGTCGCGCTGGTCGCGCTCGTCATCGGGCTGGTCGCGCCGATCCGGCTGCCCCGCGACGCGGGCACGTGGCTGCGCTACGCCGCCGACACCTACGTCTGCGCCTGCGCGCTGTTCGTCCTCGGCTGGGTGGCGCTGTTCGGGAACCTGTACCACCGGTCGGGGGAGTCGCCGCCGGAGTTCCTGCTGGAACTGCTCTACCCGCTGATCGACATCGTGTTCGTCTGCGGGGCGCTGCCGTTCGTGCTCGGCGCCGCGCGCGGGCACCGCCGCCTCGCCTGGATGGGGTACGGCGCGCTGGCGGCCATCGCGGCGGCCGACATCGTGACCACGTTCGTCCGGCTGGACGGGGGCGGGTCCGCCGAGGATCCGTCCGACATCCTGCGCCTGGCGGGGCTGCTGCTCCTGCTGCTGGTGCCGTGGACGGGCCCGGCCGCCGAGCCGGAGCTGCCCGTCGACGACATCCCCGAGGACGTCGCGGCGCCCGCCGAGGAGTGCGGCCGCATGATCGGCCCCGGTCTCGCGCCCGCCGCGGTGGCCGCCGCGGCCGCGCTGTTCATCGCGGGCCACTCGATCGCCGGCAACGACGGCCTGGAGCCGGCGATCTCGATCGCCGCGGGCTCGGCCGCGCTGGTGCTGATCGCGCGCCTGGCGGCGCTGCTGCGGGAGAACGAGGCGCTGCGCCGGGCCGTGGACACCGGCGAGGAGCACTTCCGGGCCCTGTCGGAGAGCATCGACGACGCGGTGCTCATCTGCGACCTCGACGCCACCGTCCGGCACGCCAGCGCGGGCGCCCTGCGGACCTACCGCTACACCCAGGACGAGCTGCTCGGCCGCCCGCTGAACGAGATCATCCACCCGGAGGACC
This sequence comes from Actinomadura sp. NPDC048021, assembly GCF_040653135.1. NCBI lineage: Bacteria > Bacillati > Actinomycetota > Actinomycetes > Streptosporangiales > Thermomonosporaceae > Actinomadura > Actinomadura sp. NPDC048021. The sequence continues at coordinate 276,183 of NZ_JBEZJQ010000010.1, read as the reverse complement.
TGCCGCGCGTCCAGCAGGTGTTCACCGAGTTCCTGGACGAGCCGTCCGACGTGGGTCCGCAGGACGCGCTGCGCGTGTCGTGCCGGCTGCGCGCGGCCGACGGGACATGGCTGCCGACGGAGTCCACGATCTCCCGCTACAAGGGGTCGGGCGGGGCGCCGTCCCGGCTGCTGGTCACCACCCGCGACCTGAGCGAGCGGGCGGCGCTGCAACGGCAGGTCGCCCATCTGACCTTCCACGACGGCCTGACGGGCCTGCCGAACCGGTCGTACTTCGAGGAGCGCACGCGGGAGGTGCTGTCGCGGCAGGCGTCCGGCGGCAAGGCCGCGGTCGTGTTCGTCGACATCGACGGGTTCACCGCCGTGAACGACTCCGACGGCCACGCGGCCGGCGACCAGGTGCTCGCGCAGGCGGCCCGGCGGCTGCGCGCGAACGTCCAGGCCGACGACACGGTGGCGCGGTGGGGCGGCGACGAGTTCGCGGTCCTGGTGCAGCTCCCGCCGGACGACCGTGAGACGCGCGCCACAGTCGAACTGGCCGGTCGGCTCCTTCGCGTGCTTTCGGTCGACCCATACCAGGTCGGCAACAAGCACATCGTGCTGACGGCGAGTGTCGGCATCGCCTTCGCCGCCGACGCGGAGCAGCCGAACGGCGGCGGATCGGACGCGGGGCGCAGGCTCCGCCGCAGCGCCGCCGAACTGATCCGCAACGGCGACCTCGCGATGGCCCGCGCGAAGGAGCTCGGCGGCGGGCGCGTCGAGGTGTACGCGCCGCACATGCACGCCGACGTCGTCCGGCGGCTGGAGCTCGGCAGCGACCTGCAGGCGGCGCTCGCCGAGGAGCAGTTCTCCGTGGAGTTCCAGCCGGTCGTCGACCTGGCCACGTCCCGCGTGACCGGCGTGGAGGCGCTGCTGCGCTGGCGCCGGGGGAGCGAGGCGGTGCCGCCGGAGGAGTTCATCGGCCTGGCCGAGGAGTCCGGGCTGATGATCCCGCTCGGCGACTGGATGCTGCGGGAGGCGTGCCGGGAGGTCGCCCGCTGGCGCGGCGACTCGTGGGACGTGGGCCTGTCGGTGAACTTCACCGCCCGGCAGATCGCCGCGCCCCGGTTCGTGGAGTCGGTCGCGGCGGCGCTGGCGGAGACGGGGCTGCCGCCGCAGGCGCTCACGCTGGAGGTGCGCGAGGAGGTCCTCGTCGAGGACGCCGACCAGAACGTCGAGCGCCTGTCCCAGCTGCGCGACCTCGGCGTCCGGCTCGCGATCGACGACTTCGGCACCGGGTACGCCTCGCTGGCCTACCTCGGGCAGCTCCCGGTCGACATCATCAAGATCGATCCGTCGTTCGTGGCGGGGCTCGGTTCGGACGAGACCCTGACGCTGCTCACCCGGACGATCGTGCGGCTCGGCAGCGACCTCGGGCTGACCGTGGTGGCGGAGGGCATCGAGCGGCCCGAGCAGCTGGAGCTGCTGCGGGAGATGGGGTGCCCGCGCGGCCAGGGGTTCCTCGTGGCGCGGCCGATGGCGGCGCAGCGGGTCGAGTCGCTGGTGCGGACGAACCTCGCGGGCAAGGCCCGTCCGGGCGACGTCCCGCTCCCGCTGCCGGGGTGACCGCGGTGCGCGGGGCGGTCATGCCGGGAGGCGCCCCTGCCGGACGACACTCCGTCTCGACATATGAGACAATGCGTCCAAGGATTTGACCGTTGGCCGGACATCGGCGAAAGTGGGCACGTGCAGAGCACCTCCACCATCCTCGTAGTACTTGGTCGGCGCGCAGGCTGACCAAGCTTTCCGTCCTGCGCGCCTCCCCTCGACCGCTCCACGGCGGCGGGGGTTTTTTGTTGCCCGGCGAGCCAAGACTCACTCCCCAAGGAACCGCAGAATCATGACGATCGAACAGATGACGGGAGCCCAGGCGCTGGTCCGCGCCCTGGAGAACGTCGGCGTCGACACCGTGTTCGGGATTCCGGGTGGCGCGATCCTCCCGGCGTACGACCCGCTGTTCGACTCCAGGAAGCTGCGCCACATCCTCGTCCGGCACGAGCAGGGCGCCGGCCACGCCGCCCAGGGCTACGCGATGGTGACCGGCAAGGTGGGCGTCTGCATGGCCACCAGCGGGCCGGGCGCGACGAACCTCGTCACGGCGATCTCCGACGCCTACATGGACTCGGTGCCGATCGTGGCGATCACGGGGCAGGTCGCGTCCTCGCTGATCGGCACCGACGGCTTCCAGGAGGCCGACATCGCCGGCATCACGATGCCGATCACCAAGCACAACTTCCTGGTCACCCAGGCCGAGGACATCGGCCGCACCATCGCCGAGGCGTTCCACATCGCGGGCACCGGGCGGCCCGGCCCCGTCCTGGTCGACATCGCCAAGGACGCCCTGCAGGCCACGGTCGGGTTCGAGTGGCCGGTCGCGCTGCAGCTCCCCGGGTACCGGCCCGTCACCCGGCCGCACTCCAAGCAGGTCCGCGAGGCGGCACGGCTGATCGTCCAGGCGCGGCGCCCGGTGCTGTACGTCGGCGGCGGCGTGCTGAAGGCGGGCGCGGCCGCCGAGCTGAAGGTGCTCGCCGAGCTGACCGGCGCGCCGGTCGTCACCACGCTGATGGCCAAGGGCGCGCTGCCCGACAGCCATCCGCTGAACATGGGCATGCCGGGCATGCACGGCACGGTCGGCGCGGTCGGCGCCCTGCAGCGCGCCGACCTGCTGGTCGCGCTCGGCGCCCGGTTCGACGACCGCGTCACCGGGAAGCTGGACGGGTTCGCGCCGCACGCCAAGGTCGTGCACGCCGACATCGACCCGGCGGAGATCTCCAAGAACCGGCACGCCGACGTCCCGATCGTCGGGGACGCCCGCGAGGTGATCGCCGACCTGGTCGTCGCCCTGCAGAACGAGCACGAGGCGGGCCGCAAGGGCGACTACACCGACTGGTGGCGCCAGCTCAGCGCCTGGCGCGAGACGTACCCGCTGGGCTACGACACCCCCGACGACGGCTCGCTGTCGCCGCAGTACGTCATCGAGCGGATCGGGCAGATCGCCGGGCCGGACGCCTACTACGTCGCGGGCGTCGGGCAGCACCAGATGTGGGCCGCGCAGTTCATCAAGTACGAGCGGCCGGGCGCGTTCCTGAACTCCGGAGGCGCCGGGACGATGGGATACTCCGTCCCGGCGGCGATGGGCGCCAAGGTCGGCGCGCCGGACTCCACGGTCTGGGCGATCGACGGCGACGGCTGCTTCCAGATGACGAACCAGGAGCTCGCGACCTGCGCGATCGAGGGCATCCCGGTCAAGGTCGCCGTCATCAACAACGGCAACCTGGGGATGGTCCGGCAGTGGCAGACGCTCTTCTACGAGGGCCGCTACTCCAACACGAACTTGCACTCGGCCAGGCGGATCCCCGACTTCGTCAAGCTCGCCGAGGCGTACGGGTGCGTCGGCCTGCGCTGCGAGAAGGCCGAGGACGTCGACGAGGTCATCGCCAAGGCCATGGAGATCAACGACGCCCCCGTCGTGATCGACTTCGTCGTCCACCAGGACGCCATGGTGTGGCCGATGGTCGCGGCCGGCACCGCCAACGACGACATCAAGATCGCCCGGGACATGGCGCCCGACTGGGAGAACGGAGACTGACCCCGATGAGCCTGCACACCCTCTCGGTGCTGGTGGAGAACAAGCCCGGCATCCTGGCTCGGGTCGCGGCGCTGTTCTCCCGGCGCGGCTTCAACATCGAGTCCCTGGCGGTCGGCACCACCGAGCATCCGGAGATCTCCCGGATGACGATCGTGGTGAACGTCGCCGACCTGCCGCTGGAGCAGGTCACCAAGCAGCTGAACAAGCTGATCAACGTGCTGAAGATCGTCGAGCTGGATTCCTCGGCGTCCGTCCAGCGCGAGCTCGTGCTGGTCAAGGTGCGCGCCGATGCCGAGACCCGCTCGCAGGTCCTGGAGACCGTGACGCTGTTCCGCGCCAAGGTGGTGGACGTCGCGCCCGACGCCGTCACGATCGAGGCGACGGGCAACCGCGACAAGCTGGACGCGTTCATCAGGATCCTGGAGCCGTTCGGCATCAAGGAGCTGGTGCAGTCGGGCATGGTGGCCATCGGCCGCGGCGCCCGGTCCATCACCGACCGCTCGCTGCGGTCCATCGAGCGCAGCGCCTGACCCGCGACCCGCACGCCGCCCTCGGGCGGCACCAACCACACCAACGAAAGGCAACAGCACTGTGGCTGAGATGTTCTACGACGACGCCGCCGACCTGAGCGTGATCCAGGGCCGGCACGTGGCGATCATCGGCTACGGCAGCCAGGGGCACGCGCACGCGCTCTCGCTGCGCGACTCCGGCGTCGACGTGCGGGTCGGGCTCCGCGAGGGGTCGGCCAGCCGGGAGAAGGCGGAGGCCGAGGGCCTGCGCGTGGTCACCCCGGCGGAGGCCGCCGAGGAGGCCGACCTGATCATGCTGCTGGCCCCCGACCACCACCACCGGGAGATCTTCGAGAAGGACATCAAGCCCGCCCTCGTCGAGGGCGACGCGCTGTTCTTCGGCCACGGCTTCAGCATCCGCTACGACCTCGTCCAGCCGCCGGAGGGCGTGGACGTGGCGATGGTGGCGCCGAAGGGCCCGGGCCACCTCGTGCGCCGCCAGTTCGTCGCCGGGCGCGGCGTGCCGGTGATCGTGGCCGTGGAGAAGGACGCGTCCGGCAACGCCTGGCCGCTGGCGCTGTCCTACGCCAAGGCCATCGGCGGCCTGCGCGCGGGCGGCATCAAGACGACCTTCACCGAGGAGACCGAGACCGACCTGTTCGGCGAGCAGGCGGTGCTGTGCGGCGGCGTCTCCGAGCTGATCAAGACCGGGTTCGAGGTGCTGACCGAGGCCGGCTACCAGCCGGAGGTCGCCTACTTCGAGGTCCTCCACGAGATGAAGCTGATCGTCGACCTGATGTACGAGGGCGGCGTGTCCAAGATGTACTGGTCGGTGTCCGACAACGCCGAGTACGGCGGCTACAGCCGCGGCCCGCGCGTGATCACGCCGGAGACCAAGGCCGCGATGAAGAAGATCCTCGGCGAGATCCAGTCCGGCGAGTACGCCAAGGAGCTGGTGGACGAGTTCGAGGGCGGCCAGAAGAAGTTCACGCAGTACCGCGAGGAGCTGGCGCAGCACCCGATCGAGAAGACGGGCGCCGAGCTGCGCCCGATGATGAGCTGGCTCAACGACTGAGCCGTTCCGTGACGGCGCGGGGACCGGTGCGCGGTCCCCGCGCCTTCGCATGCCCGGCGGCGCCGCGCGGGCCCGTGTGCTCAGCGGCGGAGGAGGCGGCGGATCCTGGCGCGCAGTGAGGTGGGCTCGGCGACCTCGGCCACGAGCAGGGCCAGGTGGCCGCCCTTGGTGAAGTAGACGGTGACGTCCTTGGTTCCGACGGCCCGCCGCTGCGCCGCCGCCTTGACCCCCTCGGCGCGCACGGACCCGAATCGGGCCTCGCGGGTGACGCCGAGCGCGGTCGCGGTGACGTGCACGTCCCAGCGCCCCGGTTCCACGGCGGCCGGGTCGGCGACGACCTCGAACCCTCCGGACCGGCCCGCGCGGGGATCGGCGACGAAGCCGTGCTCCTTGCCGGACGAGCGTTCCCGCAGGACGACGTCGACGGACGTCCGGCCGGTCTCGACGCGCTGGAGGGCGGCGGCCCCGCGGATGCGCACCTTCCTGCCCTGCCAGCAGACGGCCTCCAGGCGGTGCTCGACGCCGACCTCGGTGGTGATGTCGGCGTCCTGCCGGGAGACGCCGCGCAGGTAGGGGTACATCGCGTAGATCCGGCCGCCGACCACGACCGCGCCCGCCGGGGCCCCCTCGACCTCGTCCCGGATCAGCCGCTCCAGCTCGTCGCGCAGGCCGTGCTGGATGCAGAACGCCCTGAGCCGAGCGGACGCGGGCATCGCCGCGCGGGCGGCCTCGCTCAGCCCCTCCTCGCCGAGGACGCGGCGGGTGCCCTCCAGGAGCCGCTCCCGCTGAGGGCCGTCCAGGGCCAGGAAGCGGTGGTCGTACACGCGCAGGACGTCGCGCAGGACGCTGATGGTGCTGTCCGAGGTCACGGGGCATCTCCTGATCGGCCGGGGACTTCGGTCACGGTAAGGCCCCGACCCGTCGCGCACAGTGAAAACCGGCCGGTGTGTCGTCTCGGATGCATACTCGGTATTGCCTGCCGCATACTCGGTATGCATACTTGGTAGGCATGTCCATCCGTCACGGTCTGCTCGCCCTGCTGTCCCAGGGGCCCCGCTACGGCTACCAGCTGCGCGCCGAGTTCGAGTCGTCCACCGGCGCCACCTGGCCGCTCAACATCGGCCAGGTCTACTCCACCCTGTCCCGCCTCGAACGCGACGAGCTCGTCACGCGCGGGGACGCCGACGACGAGGGCCGGTTCGTCTACCGGATCACCCCCGCGGGGGAGGAGGACGTGCGGCGGTGGTTCGCCACCCCCATCGCCCGCTCCGACCGCCCCCGCGACGAGTTGGCGATCAAGCTGGCGATGGCCGTCACCACGCCCGGCGTCGACACCGCGCACGTCGTCCAGACCCAGCGCACCGCCACGCTGCGCACCCTGCAGGACCTCACCCGCCTCAAGGCCGGCGCGCCCGCCGTCCCCGCCGACCAGGGCGACCGCGCGTGGCGGCTCGTCCTGGAATCCATGATCTTCCAGGCGGAGGCCGAGGTCCGCTGGCTGGACCACTGCGAGGCCTACGTCGCCCGCGCCGAGGCCACCGCGCCCGCCCCGGTCGAGGCGCCCGCTCCGGTCGACGAGGAGGCGCGGCGATGAGCCTTCTTGCGATGCGGGAGGTGTCCCGCGACCACGGCGCCGGCCCGTCCCTCGTCCACGCGCTGCGCGAGGTGACGCTGGACGTCGCGGCGGGGGAGTTCGTCGCCGTGATGGGCCCCTCGGGCTCCGGCAAGTCGACCCTGCTGACGCTCGCCGGCGGGCTCGACCATCCCACGGCCGGCCGGATCCTGGTGGACGGCGCCGACCTCGCCGGACTCGGCCGGGCCGGGCGGGCCGCGCTGCGCCGCCGCGGCGTCGGCTACGTCTTCCAGGACCTCAACCTCATCCCGAGCCTCACCGCGGCCGAGAACGTCATGCTGCCGCGCGAGCTGGACGGCGTCCGCGCCCGCACGGCCCGCCGCGAGGCGCGTGAGGCGCTCGCGGAGGTCGGCGTCGCCGAGCTGGCCGACCGCTTCCCCGACGAGATGTCCGGCGGCCAGCAGCAGCGCGTCGCGATCGCCCGCGCGCTGGTCGGCGAGCGGCGGCTCGTCCTGGCCGACGAGCCGACCGGGGCGCTCGACAGCCACACCGGCGAGGACGTGCTGCGCGTGCTGCGGGCCCGCTGCGACGCGGGCGCGTCCTGCCTGATGGTCACGCACGAGTCGCGGCACGCCGCCTGGGCCGACCGGATCGTGTTCCTGCGCGACGGCCGGATCGTCGACGCCACGCCCGGTGCCACCGGCCCCGAGAGCCTCCTTCAGGAGAACCTGTGAACCGCTACGTCTTCGCGCTGCGCATGGCCCGCCAGGACGCGCTGCGCGCCAAGGGCCGCACGGCGCTCGTGCTGTCCATGATCGGCCTGCCGATCGGCGTCGTCGTCGCCCTGGCCGTGCTGCGCTCGACCGCCGGTGCGGGGGCCGACGCGGAGTCCGGCGCCCCGAGCGCCGCCGAGTCGGCCGTGCTCGCGATGATCGTCGCGATGGTCGTGCTGGAGGTCGTCCTGCTCGCCGGGCCGGCGTTCATGGTGGACGTCCGGCGGCGGCGCCGCGAGCTCGCGCTCGTCGCGGCGTCGGGCGGCGCGGGCCGGCACCTGCGCGCCGTCGTCCTGGCGAGCGGCCTGCTCCTCGGCGGGATCGCCGCGCTGGCCGGGGCCGGGCTCGGCATCGCCGCCGCGGCCGTCGTCGCGCGGCTCGGGTCCGGACCGGACGGGCTCGGCCCGCTGACCGTGCCGTGGACCGTCGTCGCCGTGACGATGCTGCTCGGCGCCGGCAGCGGGGTGCTCGCCGCCCTGGTGCCCGCGCGCCAGGCCGGCCGGATGGACGTGGTCGCCGCCCTCGCCGGCCGCCGCGAACCGCCCGGCCGGGCGCGGCGCGGTCTGCCGATCGCCGGCGGCGTCCTCGTCGTGGCGGGCGTGGCGGGATCCCTGGAGGGCGTCCGGGTGCTGCGCGAGTTCGGCGCCGCGCTCGGCGCCGTGGCGATCATCATCGGCCTGGTCCTCGCCGGTCCGTGGATCGTCGAGACGACCGGGCGGCTCGCGCCACGGCTGCCGCTGCCGCTGCGCCTCGCCGTCCGGGACGGCGCCCGCAACCGGGCCCGCACCGCGCCCGCGGTCGCCGCGATCATGGCGGCCGTGGCGGGCGTCACCGCGCTGGCCATCGGGGGCGCCAGCGACTTCCGGCAGCGGCAGGTGGAGTACCAGGCGGTGCTGCCCCACGGCTCGGCGCTGATCCGTGTGACGCATGCCGAGCAGGAGGGCGCCGTGGCCGCCGCCGTCCGGCGCGACCTGCCGGGCGTGCCCCTCGTCCCGCTGCGCACCCTCCCTGGGCCCTGGGGGGAATGCCTGGGCGGGGACAGCGCGAAGTGCCTCTCGCTCTCCCTCTCGGTCAAGCGCGCCGGGCCGCAGGCCGAGGTCCTGCAGGTCGTGGCCGGCGGTCCCCGGGAGGCCCGGATGCTGCTCGGCCGCGACGATCCCGCGGTGTCCTCGGCGCTGGACGCGGGCAAGATCGTCCTGTTCCGGGCGCGGCCGCCCGACCACGGGACGGTCAGCGCCGCCGTGACCTACTGGGACGACGACAAGGAGCACACGCTCGCGACGATCAAGGACCTGCCGGCCGTCGCCGCCCAGGGCGACCCGCACGTGCCCGCCATCGTCCCACCCAAGGTCGCGGAGACGCTCGCCGGGAAGACGGGCCTGCCCGTCCGGACGGAGGCGTTCGGGATCGACCGCGCCGACCACCGGGTCACCAAGGCCGAGCAGGCCCGGCTGACCAGGACCATGCGGACCTTCGGCCCCAGCGACAGCGCGGTGCGCGTCGAACGGGGCTTCACCGAGTCGTACGGGCGCGTCACGCTGATGCTCGGCGGGGCCGCGGCCGCCCTGGCGCTCGGCGCCACCCTGATCGCCACCGGGCTCGCCGCCGCGGACGCCCGTCCCGACCTGGCGACCCTGCGCGCCGTCGGCGCCCGGCCCCGCACCGGCCGGCTGCTGACGATGGGCCGGGGCGCCTTCATCGCCGGGCTCGGCTGCTGGCTCGGCATCGCCGGCGGGCTCGTCCCAGGCCTCGCGGTGACGCGCCCGCTCACCGACAGCCTGGAGGAGACCGGCGCCGCCCCGCACGGCACGATCGTCGACATCCCGTGGCTGCTCCTCATCGCACTGGCGATCGGCGTCCCGCTCGTCGCGGCGCTCGTCGCCGGCGCGGTGACCGGCGGCCGCCTCCCCGCGGTCCGGCGCACCCCGGGGTAGAGACGCCCGGGGCCCCTCAACCACGCGCCGGCGCTGGTGATAGCGTCCGGCGCGTGGTCGAGGCGGTGGCGGTGCAGGGACCGGCGGGCGGCTCCTCCGCGGGCCGCGGGGGCGCCCGCCGCCGGCGCGCCGCCCTGGCGGCGCTGGTCGCGGCGAGCGCGCTGCTGTACGGGACGTACTCGCTGATGCGGCTGCGCGCCTTCCGGACGGGCAGCTACGACCTGGTGATCTTCGACCAGGCGATCCGCTCCTACAGCCGGTTCGGCCTGCCGGTCGCCATCGTCAAGGGCGTCCACAACGACTTCGGCCCGGACTTCTCGATCCTCGGCGACCACTTCTCGCCCCTCCTCGCCCTGCTCGCGCCGCTCTACTGGATCCACGACGGACCGGCGACCCTGCTGGTCGCCCAGGCCGTCCTGCTCGCGCTCGCGATCCCGCCGATCTGGCGGTACACCGAGCGCAGGCTCGGCGCCCGTGCCGCCTACTGCGCCGCGGGCGCCTACGCGCTGTCCTGGCCGATCGCCGAGGCGCTCGCCTTCGACTTCCACGAGGTCGCCTTCGTGCCGCTGCTGTTGGCGCTGATGGTCGAGCGGCACGACGCGGGACGGCGGCTCCAGGCGGCGGCCGCCGCGTTCGCCCTGCTCCTGGTGAAGGAGGACATGGGGCTGCTGCTCGCGGGCTTCGGCCTCTACCTGCTCACCCGTCCCACCGGGCGGGGGCGGCGGAGCCTGCGGGGCCTGCGCGGACTCCTGCCGCCGGGAGACCGGCGGGCCGGCCTGGCCTACGTCGCGGTGGGGGTCGCCGCGACCTGGGCCTGCTCGCGCGTGGCCGTCGCGGCGTTCGGCGGGGACAACGACTACTACTGGGCGTACGGGGCGCTCGGTCCCGACCTTCCCCACGCCGCGGTGCACGCCGTCACCCATCCCTGGGACGTCCTCCGCGTCCTCGGCGACCCGCCGCAGAAGCTCCTCACGATGGCTCTGGTGCTGCTCCCGCTGCTCCTGCTGCCGCTGGCGTCACCGCTGACCCTCACCGCCGTCCCGCTGCTCGCCGAGCGGATGCTCGCCAGCCGGTTCAGCAACTGGTGGGAGCCCCACTACCACTACAACGCGTTCATCGTCGCCGTGCTCGTCCTGGCGGCTGCCGACGGGGCGGCCCGGCTGCGCGGACGGGCCCGGTTCGCGCGAGGCGCGCCGGGACGTCTGCCGTCCGCCGCGCCGATGGCGGGAATCCTCGCGGTCACGGTCGCTTTCGCGCCGTTCTTCGCCTATCGCCATTTGGCCGACCCCGCGCTGTGGCGGCCGAACGAGCGGGTCCGGGCCGCGTCCGCGGCCGTCGAACGCATCCCGGACGGCGCGCTCGTCGAGGCCGCGAACGGCCTCGGCCCGGCGCTGACGTCCCGCGCCCGCGTGCTGCTGTGGGACGACCGCTCGCACGGCGCGCCCTGGGTGATCGCCCAGGTGGAGCGGCTGGAGTTCCCCTTCGCCTCGCCCGCCGAGCAGCGGCGGCGGGTCGAGGGGCTCAAGGCGGAGGGGTACCGGGAGGTCTTCCAGAGAGAGGGCTACGTCGTCCTGCACAAGGACGTCCCCGATCCCTGGTGAGGCGGGGCCCGGCGGGCGGGTCCCCGGTAAGGCGAACGCCTGGTAAGGCGAAACGCGGCTTTTGGACAGATTGTCCGATGACCGATCATCGTCGCACGGGTAAGAATTCGAGTGAAGGCGCCTCCCGGCCAATCATCCCTACCCTTTCTGGGTACTTTGCCAGATACTTGAAGAAAGCCGTTACGGCCGGGGCCGGCGCGGGAGGAGAGCCTGCGCGAACACCCCGTGACCTCGGCCGGAGCGGGCCTTGGGGCGTGTACATGAGCGGTGTGAGGCTGAACGGCGGCGAGGCGAGGGCACCGGTGGGCGGTGGCCCGGAATTTCTCGTCCGGCGGGCAATGCGACGGGCAGGCGAATCCCCGACGATCCGCGCGGCGGACCGGGGAACCGGTCACGGCGGGGAGCCGTGACATGCCGGGGCGGGAGGACATGCCGGGGCGGGAGGACCGGGACGTCCGGCGCTTCGAGACGTGCGGGCGGGCGTGGATCGGCGTCCTGCGGCACGTGTGGGCGGCCGGGGAGGCGGGGCTGGAGGACGGCGGGCCCATCATCGAGGGGCCGCCGCTGCTGTTCGAGATCTGCTCGCTGAGCTGGGAGGACCCGATCCTGCGCGAGTACGGCGACCGGGCGCGCCTGGTCCGTCGGGCGCAGGAGCGCACCCGCCGGGCCGTCCGCGGGCGGTTCTGGCCGCGGCTGCACGACCTGCAGGGCCACGACCAGATCCGGTGGGTGGTGGACCTGCTGCGCGCGAGGCCGTGGACCACCAGCGCCTGGATCTCGCTCACGATCCCGGGCGAGCCGGCCGACGGGCTGCCGGCGCTCACCGCGCTGTCGTTCCGCATTCGCGGCTACCGTCTGATCATGACGGCGATGTTCCGGTCGCAGAACGTCCACCGCGCCTACCTGGCCTACATCCCGCTCCGCGAGGTGCAGGTCCAGGTCGCCGACGAGCTGGGGCTGCCGCCCGGGCCGCTGCGGGTGTTCGTGGACGTCCCGCACGTGCACGTCGGCGACGCCGAGCGGGTGGCGTCCGTGCTCGCCTCCGTGCCGGAGCCGAACGCCGCCTGACGAATCATTACAACGCAGGACGAACAGGAGTTACTGACGGGTCTTTCCCTGCCGCGAACCCCCGCCGCCCCCGGGTTATAGACTCACCGGAGGGGGCGAGGGCACGACGAGGTGACTCGCGACTTCACCTGCACAGCACACGAACACCTACTTTTCTCGAAGGACTGTTTCCACTTGAGCAAGCCCGTCGTCCTCGTCGCAGAAGAACTCTCCCCGGCCGGCATCGCCGTCCTGGAGGCCGACTACGACGTCCGCCACGTCGACGGCAGCGACAAAGAACAACTGCTGCCCGCCGTCGCCGACGTGGACGCCCTGATCGTCCGCAGCGCCACCAAGGTCACCGCCGAGGTGTTCCGGCACGCCAAGAAGCTCCGGGTCGTCGCCCGGGCCGGCGTCGGCCTCGACAACGTCGACGTGGAGGCCGCCACCAAGGCCGGCGTGATGGTCGTCAACGCGCCCACGTCCAACATCGTCACCGCCGCCGAGCACGCGATCGCGCTGCTCCTGGCCACCGCCCGGAACGTGCCGCAGGGCCACTCCGCGCTCAAGCAGGGCGAGTGGAAGCGCTCCAAGTACACCGGCGTCGAGCTCCAGGGCAAGACCGTCGGCGTGCTCGGCCTCGGCCGCATCGGCGTCCTCGTCGCCCAGCGCCTCGCCGCGTTCGACATGAACGTCATCGCCTTCGACCCCTACGTCCAGGCCGCCCGCGCCGCGCAGCTCGGCGTGAAGCTCGTCACGCTCGACGAGCTGCTCCGCGAGAGCGACTTCATCACCGTCCACCTGCCGAAGACGCCCGAGACCCTCGGCCTCATCGGCGACCGCGAGCTCCAGCAGGTCAAGCCGTCCGTCCGCATCGTCAACGCCGCCCGCGGCGGCATCGTCGACGAGGCGGCCCTCGACCTCGCGCTCAAGGACGGCCGCGTCGCCGGCGCCGGCATCGACGTGTTCAGCACCGAGCCGTGCACCGAGAGCCCGCTGTTCCACCATGACAGCGTCGTCGTCACCCCGCACCTCGGCGCCAGCACCCACGAGGCGCAGGAGAAGGCGGGCACCCAGGTCGCCCGCTCCGTGAAGCTCGCGCTGTCCGGCGAGTTCGTCCCGGACGCGGTGAACGTGCAGGGCGGCGCCGTCGCCGAGGACGTCAAGCCCGGCCTGCCGCTCGCCGAGAAGCTCGGCCGCATCTTCACCGCCCTCGCCGGCGGCGTCCCCGTCCGGCTGGACGTGGTGGTCCGCGGCGAGATCGCCGAGCACGACGTGAAGGTCCTGGAGCTGGCCGCGCTCAAGGGCGTCTTCGTGGACGTCATCGAGGAGGCCGTGACCTTCGTCAACGCGCCGCTGCTGGCCCGCGACCGCGGCGTCGAGGTCACCCTCACCACCAGCGAGGACAGCCCCGACTGGCGCAACGTCGTGCAGGTGCGCGGCACCATGTCCGACGGCTCCGTCGTGTCGGTGTCGGGCACCCTCACCGGCCCCAAGCACGCCGAGCGGATCATCGAGATCAACGGCTACAACATGGAGCTCGTCCCGACCGAGCACATGGCGTTCTTCTCCTACGTCGACCGCCCCGGCATCGTCGGCGCCGTCGGCAAGCTGCTCGGCGACGAGCAGGTCAACATCGCCGGCATGCAGGTCGGCCGCGACGCCAAGGGCGGCAAGGCGCTCATCGCGCTCACCGTCGACTCGGCCATCGCGCCCCAGCTCGTCGACGCCATCAGCCGCGAGGTGGGCGCCGACATGGGCCGCCGCGTCGACCTGGAGGGTTAGCCGCCGGGGGGCGACCCCCGCATGACGCGAAGGCCGGCCGTCACGACGGCTGAGCCTCGGGCGGGCGTCCGGCCACGGGCCGGACGCCCGCCCATCTCATATGCCGAGATTTTGAGCCACGGGTCGGGACAACCCGCCGAACCGCGGGTAGCCTCGCTGTAGTCATGCGGCGCTTCGTGGTAATCCTTCGCTGCCGCAGCGGGGCCTGAACATCGGCAGGCCGGCACCCGCTGCGGAGGCTCTGCCTGGCCGTGAGTCCGATGCCGAACCGGACCGTGCGAACCACGGCCCCCCCGGCGGCCCCTCTGGCCACCAGCCCAGCGATCGGAGCATTCCATCATGAACGAGACCCGGAACAACGCCCCCGCCGACGACGCCCAGGAAGAAGCCGCCCGCGCCCTGCAGACGGCCCTGGAAAGAAGAGCCGATTAATTCTTCTCCTCCTTCGGGCCTAGGGGCCCTCCATCGTCGAAGAATTAGGGCGATCGCTGGCATCGCTCCGTCTCGCCTGGCGGCTCGCTGCGCGATCAGGTTCTCGCTTCGCTTGAACCTGCCTTCGGACGCGATCGCAACCACTGAGGTTGTCGCGGGGTTGCGAGGCAGGCTGAGGCGGTTGCAGTAGTGGGTCCGGTCAGCGAGTCGGGTGCCGCGTAGTGGCCGCCTCTAAGGCCCGAGGTTGCCCGCCAGTCTCGCTGCGTCGTGCCGGGCAGCCGCTCCGCGCTCAGGTTTCGTTTGCTTGAAGCTGCCTTGGACGCGATCGCGAGCCTTGAGGGCGTGCGTGGTTGCGGTGCTGGGCGGGCGGGCCTTGCCCGGGCGCCGATGCGAGACTGGGGGAGTGGCGGGCGATGTGAGTAGTGCCGAGGTTCGTAGCGTGCTGGGGCGCGTTGCCGGGCTTGGGCCCTATTTCGAGCTCGTTGCGGAGGAGGTCTCCGGCGAGGCCGGCTGGGGGGCGTTTCCCGGGGGTGCCGGACGGCTGCGGGAGGTCGTCCGCGACCATGCCGGGCGGCTCGGGACCGATGAGACCCGGGTGGCGGCCTCGCTGCTCTTCCAGGGGCTCGCGGCGCGGATCTGGTCGCCGGTCGTCGCCGCGGCGGCGCTCGGGGTCGTGCCCGATCTTTCGGGGCTGCGGTGGCGGTGGGCGCCGGGTGAGCCGATCATGCTGGGGCTCGCCGACGTGCGCGGGTGGCGCGTCGGGAGCGTGGCCGAGGCCGTCGAGATCGTCCATCCCATGGTCGTGGACGGGCTGCTGCGGCCGCTGCGGGAGGCGCTGCTGGACTTCGTCAGGCTCGCGGACGGGCTGGTCTGGGGCAACGCGGCCTCGGCCCTCGCCGGGAGCCTGAACGTGGGGGCCGCCGATCCCGGGCGTGCCGCGATCGTGCGGGCGCTGCTCGCGCGGGAACCACTGGTCGGGGCCGGGTCCTTCGGGCCGCGCGGGTTCGTCCGGAACAATTGCTGCCTGTATTACCGCGTCCCTGGTGGTGGCATGTGCGGTGATTGCGGGCTGGCGCGCTGAATGCCCGCGATGTGAGACGAAAGCCCAAGCACTGAGACGTTTGCAGTAGAGTGCGCGCATGGCTTCGCGCAGCATTCGTCTGGCCGTCATCCCGGGGGACGGGATCGGCCCCGAGGTGGTCGCCGAGGGACTGAAGGTCCTCGACGCCGTGTCCGGCGACCTCACGTTCGAGCAGACCTCCTACGACCTGGGCGCCGCGCGGTGGCACCGGACGGGGGAGACGCTGCCCGACTCGGTCCTGGAGGAACTGCGCGAGCAGGAGGTCATCCTGCTCGGCGCCGTCGGCGACCCGAGCGTGCCGAGCGGCACGCTGGAGCGCGGGCTGCTGCTGCGGACCCGGTTCGAGCTGGACCACTACGTCAACCTGCGCCCGGTGAAGCTGTTCCCGGGCGTCAGCACCCCGCTGGCCGGCGTGACCCCGGACGACATCGACATGGTCGTCGTGCGGGAGGGCACCGAGGGCCCGTACACCGGCGTCGGCGGCGTCCTGCGCAAGGGCACCCCGCACGAGGTCGCCACGCAGGAGAGCGTCAACACCGCCTACGGCGTCGAGCGCGTCATCCGGTACGCGTTCGAGGTCGCGGCGTCGCGGCCGCGCAGGAAGCTCACGCTCGTCCACAAGGACAACGTGCTCACCTTCGCCGGTGACCTCTACCAGCGGACCCTGAAGCGGGTCGCCGCGGAGTACCCGCAGGTCACGACCGACTACTGCCACGTGGACGCGGCCACGATGTTCTTCGTGAGCCAGCCGCGGCGGTACGACGTCATCGTCACCGACAACCTGTTCGGCGACATCATCACCGACATCGGCGCCGCGATCGCCGGCGGCATCGGGCTCGCCGCGTCCGGGAACGTCAACCCCGACCGCACCGCGCCGTCGATGTTCGAGCCGGTGCACGGCAGCGCCCCCGACATCGCCGGACAGGGCAAGGCCGACCCGACCGCCACGATCCTGTCGGTCGCCATGCTGCTCGACCACGTCGGCGAGGGCGACGCCGCCCGCCGCGTCGAGCAGGCCGTCTCGGACGACCTGGCCGAGCGCGCCGCGCTGGGCGCCCGGTCCACGTCCCAGATCGGCGACGCGATCGCCAAGCGAGTATCCGGCTAGGGGCACGCCGCCTCCGGCCAGACCGGGCGTGCCCTCGCGGCGCGCCCGGTTTTCCGTATGCGCCCGCGTGGAGGAGCAGGTCTAGACGAAGTAGGACAATGGGGACTAGGAAGCCGATGCGGCGATGGGGCAGCATGGGCCATCCGCGAGAGGACGAGACCGCGATGAGCGACACCCTGGAATTCGAGATCACGCGCACCGAGCGGCCCGCGACCGCCGAGGACCGCGCGCGGATCCTGGCCGAGCCCGGTTTCGGCCGATACTTCACCGACCACATGGTCACGATCCGGTACTCGGCCGAGCGCGGCTGGCACGACGCGAAGCTCGAACCCTACGGGCCGATCCCGATGGACCCGGCCTCGCAGGTGTTCCACTACGCCCAGGAGCTCTTCGAGGGCCTCAAGGCCTACCGGCAGCCCGACGGTTCGATCGTCACCTTCCGGCCGTACATGAACGCCGCGCGGATGAACCGGTCGGCCAGGCGGATGGCGATGCCGGAGATCCCCGAGCAGCTGTTCGTGGACGCCGTCGAGACGCTCGTCCGCACCGACAAGGACTGGGTGCCCGACACCGAGGGCCACAGCCTCTACCTGCGGCCCTTCATGTTCGCCACCACGCGGGCGCTCGGCGTCAACAGCCCGGCCCACGAGTTCCTCTTCATGGTCATCGCGTCCCCGTCCGGCCTCTACTACCCGCGCGGCATCAAGCCCGTCTCGGTGTGGCTGTCGCAGGACTACACCCGCGCGGCGCCCGGCGGGACCGGGGAGGCCAAGTTCGGCGGCAACTACGCCGCGTCCTTCGCCGGCCAGGCCGAGGCCGTCGCGCAGGGCTGCGACCAGGTCGTCTGGCTCGACGCGGTGGAGCACCGCTGGGTCGAGGAGGTCGGCTCGATGAACCTCATGTTCGTCTACGGCTCCGGGGCCCAGGCCCGGCTGCTCACCCCCGCGCTCACCGGCACCCTGCTCGCCGGCGTCACCCGCGACTCGATGCTCAAGCTGGCGCCCGACCTCGGCGTGCCCACCGAGGAAGGCAAGATCAGCATCGACGAGTGGGAGGCGGGCTGTGCCTCCGGCGAGATCACCGAGGTGTTCGGCTGCGGCACCGCCGCGATCATCAGCCCGGTCGGCCGGGTCAAGGGCCGGGACCGCGAGTGGACGATCGGCGACGGCGAGCCCGGCGAGATCTCGATGCGGCTGCGCCAGGAGCTGGTCGGCATCCAGTACGGCACCCGTCCCGACCCCTACGGCTGGGTCCACAAGATCGTCTGACCGGCGGCGCCGGCGGCGCGCGCCCGCAGCGGCGCGCCGCCGGACCGGTCCGGGCCGCTCAGTGGCGGATGTGCACGGACGTCTCGACGACCGGGCCCTTGCTCGCCGGTCCCGCGCCCCGCGAGGACGGGTTGATGGCGTAGTTGAACGAGAAGCCGACGAAGGCGCGGCCGGGGCGGCCGCCCTCCTGCACCGCGAAGGTGCAGATGCCCGAGAGCGTGTAGACCTTCCGGACGCGGTGCGGTGCCACCGTGGAGTGCCAGAGGTAGCCGACGGGGACGACGTGCCGGTCGTGGTACCGGCCGTTCAGCCCGGTCGCCGTGCAGACGGCCCTGCTGCGCGCGATCGCCCGCAGCCTCGCACTGGTGATCTGGAACAGCCACGGCATCGGGTAGCCCCTGGAGGGCCTGGCCACGTTCACCTGCGCGTGGAACCGGCCGACCGAGTCGCGGTAGACGAACGACTGGCGGCTTTTCGTGAACGTGAAGTAATGGGTGGGTGCGGCGCGTTCCGGACGCCCGGCCGCGGACGCGGCGGATGCGGCGGACGCGGTGGACACGGTGCCGAGCGCCATCACCAGCGCCGTTCCGGAAGCGGCCGCGACCCGGCCGTATGTGTGCATGCGCATTCCAGGAATTCCCTTCGGAAAGGTTCGCCGTCCGCCACGTCGGGTGGACGGCCTCGGTCAGCCCGCCGCCCGGGTGCTCAGCCGCGGCCGACCGACCGCACGTACAGCGCGCGGTAGGCGTAGCCGTCCTGCTCGGCCTCCTCCCAGGTGAAGAGCACGCTCTCGCCCGGGTCGAGCGAGGCGAAGGCACCCGGTTCGGCCTGCACGTCCGAGAAGTGCGCCCAGACCTCGCCGGGCACGTCGGGTGAGACCAGAACCCCCCACCCGGCATCGTCGTCCCAGGACGCCACCGTCCCGCGGACCGGTTCGCCGCTCATCGGATCCCCCTTCTCCGGCGGACAGTGCGATCCTCATTCCTTTTACCGTGAAAGCGCAAGTGCATTTCGGGGTGAGGAATGTATTGCCATCATCTTTTGATTGGTAATCGTTCTTTATTGTGCAATGGACTCCAAGGGGAGAAAGTCGCGTTATGGCCGCGGGGCGGCGGCGGGGCGGCGGCGGGTCCGGCGGCGACGTCCCAGCATCTGAGACGGATGTCCAAGATCCGAGGACCATGTGGCAGACTGTGAGCATCATGCGCCACAGCCTCGTGATTATCGGCTGGCGCGCCGGCAGCTAACGGGACACCGCCGGCGCGCAGACCTCTCACGTCCGTGAGGGGTCTTTTTTGCGTCCTGGCGCTGGTCCCCCTGGGGGTTCTCACATGCAAGGCGACGCGTTCCACGTCTACGACACCACTCTGCGCGACGGCTCGCAGCAGGAGGGGCTCAACCTCTCCGTGCCCGACAAGCTCGCGGTCGCGCGACATCTGGACGACCTGGGCGTCGGCTTCATCGAGGGCGGCTGGCCGGGCGCCAACCCCAAGGACACCGAGTTCTTCAGGCGGGCTCGAACAGAGCTCGACCTGAGGCACGCGCAGCTCACCGCGTTCGGCGCGACCCGCCGGGCCGGGGTGAAGGCGGCCGACGACCCCCAGGTCGCCGCTCTGCGCGAATCCGGCGCGTCCGTCGTGACCCTGGTCGCCAAGAGTCACGACAGGCACGTCGAGCTGGCCCTCCGCACCACCCTGGAGGAGAACCTCGCGATGATCCGCGACACGGTCTCCCACCTGCGTGCGGAGGGCCAACGGGTCTTCCTGGACGCCGAGCACTTCTTCGACGGCTACAAGGCCAACCGCGCCTACGCGCTGGAGGCCGTCCGCACCGCCGCCGAGGCGGGCGCCGACGTCGTCGCGCTCTGCGACACCAACGGCGGCATGCTGCCGGACGAGCTGGCCGAGGTCGTGCACGAGGTCGTCGGCCACGGCGTCCGCGTCGGCATCCACTGCCACGACGACTCCGGCTGCGCGGTCGCCAACACGCTCGCCGCCGTCCGGGCCGGCGCGACGCACGTCCAGGGCTGCGCGAACGGGTACGGCGAGCGCAGCGGCAACGCCAACCTGTTCACCGTCGTCGGGAACCTCCAGCTCAAGCGGGGCATGAGCCTCGTCTCCGACGCCCAGCTCGCCGAGATGACGCGGATCGCCCACGCCGTCTCCGAGGTCACCAACGTCGCGCCGAGCTCGCAGCAGCCGTACGTGGGCGTGTCCGCGTTCGCGCACAAGGCCGGGCTGCACGCGTCCGCCGTCAAGATCGACCCCGACCTGTACCAGCACATCGACCCGGCCGCCGTCGGCAACGACATGCGGATGCTGGTGTCCAGCATGGCCGGGCGCGCGTCGGTCGAGCTGAAGGGCCGCGAGCTCGGCTACGACCTGTCCGGGGAGAAGGCCAAGGCCGTCGTGGCCCGGGTGAAGGAGCTGGAGTCCACCGGCTACACCTTCGAGGCCGCGGACGCCTCGTTCGAGCTGCTGCTGCGCGAGGAGCTGACCGGCGTCCGGCAGCGGCACTTCGAGGTCGAGTCGTGGCGGTCGATCGTGGAGCGCCGGCCGGACGGCTCCATGATCAGCGAGGCCACCGTCAAGCTGCACGCCAAGGGCGAGCGGATCATCGCGACCGGTGAGGGCAACGGCCCCGTCAACGCCCTCGACAACGCGCTGCGGCTCGCGCTCGGCCGCCTCTACCCGGAGCTGGCGCGGCTGGAGCTGGTCGACTACAAGGTCCGCATCCTGGAGGGCGCGCACGGCACCGACGCGCGGACCCGGGTGCTCGTCGAGTCCGGCGACGGCGAGCGCGAGTGGGGGACCGTCGGCGTCGAGGACAACGTGATCGCCGCGTCCTGGCAGGCCCTGGAGGAGGCCGTCACCTACTGCCTGCTCCGCGCCGGCTACGAGGCCGGCTGAGGCGGGAATCTCCGCGCGGTCGCGGGCATTATCAGGGCATGAGCACCGAGATCAGCGACAACGCCGAGCAGAGCCGCTACGAGATCCGGGTGGACGGCGACCTCGCCGGATTCGCCGAGTACGAGCGGGGCGAGGGCACCGTCGTCTTCACCCACACCGAGGTCGACTCCGCGTTCGAGGGCAAGGGCCTGGGCAGTGCGCTGGCACGTGGCGCCTTGGACGACGTCCGCTCCAAGGGTTTCTCGGTCGTCCCGCTGTGCCCGTTCATCAAGAAGTGGATTGACAGACACCCGGATTACCATGGCCTGGTGCGCTAGCCGCGTCGCGTTAAAGGAGCGCGCCGATGCTCGCGGACACGGGGAGCGGCCCGTTCGTTCGGATGAACGGGGATCTTTCCGTGAGTATCGGTACGGTCACGCAGAAAGTTCGCCAAACCGGCGAAACCGGTAGCGGATTTCAGTTGAAGGATCCACTATGGCATTCTGCGCGGCACGTGCGCGCAAGCCCCGTCCCCTGTGAACCGATGTCCCTGCGACCCGACCCGCCGGAGTGATCGTATGCCTGTCCGACCCTGGAGCCCCGAGGACCTTGGGCGTCCCACGGACGGGACCTGGGCCGACGTGGCGTTCGGCCTCGGCGAGACGTACGAGCGCGAGGGCCGTCTGGAGCAGGCGGCCGGCTGGTACCGGCGGGCGGCCGAGTCCGGGAGCGCCGACGCCGCGCTGCGCCTCGGCGCCGTCCTCGGGCGGATGGCCGACGCCGGAGCCGACCACACGGCCGTCGAGCTGCTGGCGGAGGCGACCCGCTGGCTCAGCGGCGCGCAGGACGCCACCACTCCCGACGCGATCGAGCTCATCACCGCTACGCTCAACCGGCAGATGCGGCAGGCCGCGCGCCGCGGACTCGAACCGGCCCCCGCCGGCTGACGCCGTCGGGGCGGGGGGCGAACCGATCCGTCACGCCGGTCGTCGGACTCCATGAGATCGGCGTCAGTGGAAGGTGGACGAGTTGAGCGGCGAGGACTCCGGGTACGTGCCCCCGGACCACAAGACGACCGCCGAGTTCGGCGTCTCCAGGAAGTCCCCGGTGTCCGGAGAGCTGCCCCTTCCCGGGACGGTGGACGGTCCGGCCGACGGCGACGACCTGGACGACGACCTCTTCGACGGGGACGCCACGACCCATGACGTCCCCCAGTCGGACGCCGTGGTGATGCAGGACCTCCCGTCCGACGACCCCGAGGACGATCTGGAGACGACGTACCAGGACGGTCCGGGCGTCGAGCCGGACGACGACTTCGACAGGACGCTGCGCGACCCGGGCGTCATCACCTTCCAGAAGCCGCCGCCCGCGGACACCGTCGACGAGCTCGACGTGACCGCGTTCCAGCCTCCCGCCACCTTCACCGACATCCCCATGGAGCAGCCCGCCAGGCCCGCGCCGCCCCCGGCCGCTCCGCCCGTCCCGCCCCAGGCCGCTCCGGCCGTCCCGCCACTGGCGCAGCCGGCCGCCTTCGAGCAGGGCGCGAACCCGGCGCCGGTGTACGCCCAGCCTCCCGCTCCGTACCAGGAGCCGCCGCCCTTCCGGGAGCCGGCGCCCTTCCCCGAGCCGGCGCTCTTCCCGGAGCAGGCGCCCCCGTCGGAGCAGGCGCCGCCCGCGCAGGTCGCGGCCCAGGCCGCCGCCCCGATGCCCGCCGAGGCGCCGTGGACGGAGCAGTTCGCCTCCGAGGAGGAGACGGCGAACCCGGCGGAGAGCGGCCCCCCGGCGTTCGCCTACGGGATGCCCGGGGCCCCTTCCCCTGCCCAGAGCACGATGCCCCCGCACCACGAGTCGACCGTCCCGCCGATGCCGCCGCCCGCGGTGGCGTCGCCGTCCGGCGGGCTGCCCGGCGGGCCGCCCGGCGGGCAGCCGCCGTCCCGGTCGCGGCGGCCGCCGGTCCTCATCCTGCTGGGCGCCCTGGTGGTGGTCCTCGTCCTGGTCGGCGTCGTGGCGCTGGTGCTCGGCGGCGGCTCCGAGAAGGGCAAGGCCTCCGGCCAGACGTCCCCGACCCCGTCGGCGAGCGGTCCGGCGACGGGCGGCGGCACCGGACCAGCGTCGTCCGGCGCGCCCACGCCCGGCGGCGGCGCGCCCGCCACGCCCCCGCAGTCCGGGGCCCCCACGAACCAGCCGCCCGGGGGGCAGCAGCCTGGGGGGCAGCAGCCCGGCGGGCAGCCCGTCACGCCGCCCCCGGTGACCACCGCCCCGATCGGGCCGCTCGTGCAGGGCAAGGGCATCACGTACCAGCTCGTCCAGCAGGACAGCGGGTACTTCGAGGGCAAGATGGTCATCACGAACCACACCAAGAAGCCCCTGAAGGCGTGGAAGCTGACGTTCAAGGCCCCCCGCGCCGACGTGAAGAACATCTGGGGCGCCCGGCTCGTGCACGGCGGCTCCACTGTCGAGATCAGGAACCTGGACGGCGTCCCCCCGATCCAGCCCGGCTCGACCTGGGACATCCAGTTCGGCGCGGCCGGGACGGCGTCCACCCCGAAGTCCTGCGTGCTGAACGGCAGGGCCTGCGGCTTCTGACCGGCGTACTAGGCTCTTGACCATGCGTATCGCCAGATTCTCCACCGACGACGGCATGTCCTTCGGTGTGGTGGAGGAGAACACCGTCGCCGTCATCGCGGCCCACCCCTTCGGGGAGCTGACCTTCACCGGGCAGCGCCTCCCGCTCGCCGACGTCCGGCTGCTCGCCCCGATCCTGCCCAGCAAGATCATCGCGATCGGGAAGAACTACGCCGACCACGTCCGCGAGATGGGCGGGGACGAGCCGCCCGCCGAGCCGGTGCTGTTCTCCAAGCCGTCCACCGCCGTGATCGGCCCCGAGGAGGCGATCGCCTACCCGCAGAAGCTGTCCGAGCGCGTCGACCACGAGGGCGAGCTCGCCGTCGTCATCGGCCGGATGTGCCGCGAGGTCCCGGCGGCCCGCGCCGCCGAGGTCATCCTCGGCTACACCTGCGCCAACGACGTCACCGCCCGCGACCTGCAGGCCAAGGACGGGCAGTGGACGCGGGCCAAGGGCTTCGACACGTTCTGCCCGATCGGGCCGTGGATCGAGACCGAGGTCGATCCCGCCGACCTGTCGATCTCCACCACCGTCAACGGGGAGGTCCGGCAGGAGGCCCGCACGTCCCTGCTGCTGCACGACGTCCCCACCCTGGTCGAGTACGTCAGCCAGGTCATGACGCTGCTGCCCGGCGACGTCATCCTGACCGGCACCCCCGCCGGCGTCGGCCCCCTGGAGGTCGGGGACGAGGTCACCGTCACCGTCGAGAACATCGGCAGCCTCACCAACCGGGTCATCGCCCGCGACTGAGGGGGCCCAGGTGTTCAGCGGCTTCAGCGACGAGGCGTTCGCCTTCTACGAGGGTTTGCAGGCCGACAACAGCAAGCCCTACTGGACGTCCCACAAGGACGTCTACGAGCGCCACGTGCGTGAGCCCTTGGCCGAGCTGTGCGCCGAACTCGAAGGCGAGTTCGGCGCGGTCAAGCTTTTCCGCCCCTACCGCGACGTCCGGTTCAGCAAGGACAAGACGCCGTACAAGACGCACCAGGGCGGCCACACCAGCGAGGGCTTCTACATCCAGGTCGACGCGGACGGGCTCATGGTCGCGGGCGGCATGTACGCCCCGACCCCCGACCAGCTCCGCCGCTACCGCGAGGCCGTCGCCTCCGACACCCACGGCGCCGAGCTGCGGGCCATCGTGGACGACCTCCGCGCCGCCGGCATGGAGATCGCCGGCGACCGCCTCAAGACCCGCCCGCGCGGGACCGACCCCGACCACCCCCGGCTGGACCTCCTGCGGCACCGCTCCCTCTACGCCCGCGAGGGCTGGCCCGCCGACCCGTGGATGTCCGACGCCGACGAGGTCGTCTCCCGGGTCGGCGCGTCCTGGCGGCGCCTCCGCCCCCTCGTCGCCTGGGGTCACGAGCACATCGGACCGCCCGACTTCACCCGATGACCCTCCGGTCGGCCAATCGTTTTGGCCCTGCTCCCACTGTCCTGTATTCTCTTCGAGGCGCGAGCAACCAGCCGGAAACGGTTCGGGAGCCCGTACCTCACTGGGGTATGGTGTAATCGGCAGCACGAGTGATTCTGGTTCACTTAGTCTAGGTTCGAGTCCTGGTACCCCAGCTGCGTCCGCTCAGGCGGACACATGCCCCCGTCGTCTAGTGGCCTAGGACGCCGCCCTCTCAAGGCGGTAACGGCGGTTCGAATCCGCTCGGGGGTACGTGGCGGGCTTCCCTGCTCGTTGAGGCCCTTTGGGCCTCAACTTCGCCGGGGCCCGCAGTGTCTTCCCAGGGGGGCGACCCCCTGGAACCCCCGGTGTTCGGGCTTCGCCCTCACTTGGTTGGGGCGTACGCCTAGAGGGTTTTTTCTGCGACGTCCAACCGGCGTTTTTCTGTCGCCTTCGTGCGATTCCCTCGTGTTGGCGGTTTGTGTCGACTGGCGCTTTCCTTCTCTGTGCTTCGACGAGCCGTTCAGTTCGTTCGGGGCTCAAGTCGACGATTTCTGCAATGGCGGATTCGAGCCGGTTGTCCGGAGCGCCTTCCTGGCCCGCGAAGGCGGGCGTTGAAGCCTGGGCGGCCAAGTGGGGGGCAGGAGCGTCCCCGCTCCTCCGGCTGCGATCGTGTGATCGAGGTTGTGCAGTCTGTAGACGGGCTTCGTCGTGAGCGTGGGGGTGCTGGGAGGTTCGGGGGGAAACCGGTTCGAGGTGGGGGGTCGGGTCCGGTAAGCTAGGCGAGGCCGCGCGGGAGACCGCGAAGGTCATGGTCCTGCCCCCGTCGTCTAGTGGCCTAGGACGCCGCCCTCTCAAGGCGGTAACGGCGGTTCGAATCCGCTCGGGGGTACCTGGCAAGTCTCTAGGCGCGTACGTGTGCGCCCCCTCTTTCTCACAAGCTCGTGACGAGCATTTCTCTGTGTCTCCCCCGCACGGCGCGCATTCTGATGCGCCGATGAGGTGCTTCCGGTGCGGGCCGGGGAATGTTCCGGCCGTGAGGTGGGGGACCAAGAGCTGGTACGCGGTGCTCGTGGCGGTCATGGTGCTCGTCACGGTGGACGTCCTGCTGGACGGTCCGCTCCGCCACCTCGACCACGTCGTGCACGACTGGAGCGACGCGCACGTCCAGGGCTGGCGGCTGACGGCGGTGGACGTCTTCGCGGCGCTCGGCCAGCGGGGCTACCTGGCGAGGGTCATCGTCCCGCTCGCGATCATCGCCGCGGTACGGGTGCGGTCGGTCCGGTACCCGCTGGCGAGCGTGCTGATCGTGGGCGTCCTCTCGCTGCTGCAGGTGCTGCTGAAGGCGGCGATCCCCCGGACGTTCCCGATCAGCGAGACCGACGTGCTGTTCGTCCGCGGCGACGCCTACCCGTCCGGCCACACCCTCAACGGGTTCGTGCTCGTCTGGGTCATCCTCGAACTGGTGGTCGTCGCGTTCCCCGCGACGTCCGGGGCCCTGCCTCCGCGCCGCCGCCGCGACATCGCGGTGGTGACCGGGACGGTCACGGCGGTGGCCCTCACGGTGGTCGACAAGCACTGGCTCACCGACTGCCTGTTCAGCCTCGCCCTCGGCCCCCTCCTGCTGCAGTGCCTGCTTCTCCTGGATCCGTTCGCCACCCGGCGCGGTCGAGAACGTCCAGATAGCGGCTCAGTTCACCGGACGCGGCGAGCATGGCGAGGCCCCGTGCGGTGAGCCTGCGCCGCCAGTCGTCCAGCGCCTCCGCCAGGGGCCCGGTGCCGCCCGCCGTCCGGACCTGCCGGACCACCGTGGCGATGTGCTCCAGCGGGTAGCCGCCGCGCCTGAGGAGATGGGCGAGTTCGGCGTCGCGGACGTCGCTCGCGCGGAAGACGCGGTACCCGGTCGCCGGATCGCGGGCGGGGACGAGGATGCCGATGCCCTCCCAGTTGCGCAGCGTCGCGGGGGTGACGTCGAGCCGGTGGGCGAGTTCGCCGATCGTCAGCGGCCCGGGGGCGCCCGGGCGCTCGGCGCCCGGCTCCGCCATCAGATGGTCCACCGCGCTCTTCACCGCCGTGAGGGTCTCGCGGTCGCGGAGCACCTGCTCGTGGCCGCGGTCGATGACCAGCAGGGCGTCGTCGACGTCGCCGTCGTGGACCGCGTTCATGATCCGGCCGCCGGCGGCGTGCCCGAACGCCGGGACGAGGGCGAGGAACGCGCGCAGGGCGGCCGCGTGCACCTCGGTGTAGATCCGGTAGCCGCTGGGCGTGCGGTCGGCGGGCGGGAGGAACCCGTCGCGCTCGTAGTTGCGCACGGCCTGCGCCGAGAGGCCGTGCCCGCGCGCGAGGTCGGACGGTCGCAGGGTGATCACCGCTTTGAGACTTGGGACGGAAGAACGACGGTCACAGGCGGGAAAGTATCAACCGTCTTTTCAAGGATACGCTTTCACCACATGAGTCAGGACATTCGCGACTTCGTGCCCGCCTCCTGTGACCTTCTGGCGTTCGGCGAGCCGACGCACCGGGAGCCGTCCTTCGGGCGGCTCCGCAACGAACTGTTCGCCCGGCTGGCGGGCCACGGCTTCCGGTCGATCGCCATGGAGACCGACCGGGTCGCCGCCCTCGCCGTCGACGACTTCGTCCAGGAGGGGAAGGGGAGCCTCGACGCCGTGATGAGCGAAGGCTTCTCGCACGGCTGGGGGGAGATCGACGCCAACCGGCGGCTGGTCGCCTGGATGCGGGAGTACAACGAGGGCCGTCCCCCGCACGAGCGGCTGGCCTTCCACGGCTTCGACGCTCCGATGGAGACCCTCAGCGCCCCCAGCCCGCGCGCCTACCTCGAACACGCCCGCGACTACATGGGACTCGACCTCGACATCGCGGCCCTCTCCGGCGACGACCGGCGGTGGAGCCGCCCGGAGGCGGTCATGGATCCGGCCCAGTCGATCGGTGCGACGCCCGAGGCGGGCAGGCTGCGGACGATCGCCGACGACATGCTCCTCGCGCTCTACGAGCGCGCCCCGAAACTGATCGCGGCGACGTCGCGCGCCGAGTGGTCCAGAGCGGAGATCCACCTCACCGCCGCCATCGGCCTGCTGCGGTACCACAAGCGGGCGACCCAGCGCCTGGAGCGGGACGCGCGCATCTCGCGCCTGGCGGCCGCCCGCGACGCGCTCATGGCCCAGAACCTCCTGGCCGTCCGGAACGCCGAGGACCGGCGCGGCCCGACCTTCGTCTTCGCGCACAACACCCACCTGCAGCGAAACCCGTGCCATATGAGCATGGGGGACATCGACCTCACCTGGTTCGGCACCGGCTCCGTCATCGCGTCCCTGCTGGACGAGCGGTACGCCTTCATCGCCGGGAGCCTGGGCCGCAGTGAAACGATCAAGCTCGGGGAACCGGAGCCGGACACCTACGAGGGCGGCATGCAGAGCCGCATCGCCACGTGGGGCCTGACGCCGGCCGCCGCGATCCCGTCCGCCCGCCGGCGCACCGACACCGTCCCCGAGCAGGGCTATTTCCCTCTGGACCAGGCGGTCCTCGACACGGCCGACGCGGTCCTGCACATCAGCGACGGCGCGACCGTCTGAGGTATCTCCGTCCCCGCCGCCGCGTGACCGGCGGCGGGGACGGGCGCGGCACCCCCCGGGTTGCATCCGGTAGTGGGGCACAGGCTTACCGTCAGGTCATGGGCCGCCGCAGGGCGGCCGGGACGGGGAGCCGGGATGCGGAGACGCCGATCGCCTGCCGGGGCCGCGGGGGAGCGGTTCCGTGCGTGAGTACCGTTCCGGTATGACGATCGCGCGCTCCCTCGCCCTGTTCGCCCTCGCCGCGGTCGCGGAGATCGGCGGCGCCTGGATGATCTGGCAGGGCGTCCGCGAGCACCGGGGCGGCTGGTGGATCGGCGCGGGCCTGGTCGCCCTCGGCCTGTACGGCTTCGTCGCGACCTTCCAGCCCGACGCCCACTTCGGCCGCGTCCTGGCCGCCTACGGGGGCGTGTTCGTCGCCGGGTCCCTGGCCTGGGGCATGGCCGTGGACGGTTTCCGCCCCGACCGCTGGGACGTCGCCGGGGCGGCCGTCTGCGTCCTCGGCGTCCTGATCATCATGTACGCACCGCGCGCCTGATCGCTGCGGTCCCGGAGGGCAGGCGGGCGGCGCCGCCCGATGGCCATCAGGGGACGAGGATGGTCCTGCCGTTCGCGCGGCCGGCCTCGGCGTCCCGGTGCACGGCCGGGAGTTCCGCGAGCGGACGGGCCGCCGCGACGTCCACCCGCACCGCGCCGTCGTCGACGAGGGCGATGAGTTCGGCGAGTTGAGCGGGGTCGTTGCGGGCGACGAAGTGCGCGGCCGTCACGTCCGATCCGGGCGGGGGCTGCACCGGGCCGGTGATCGAGACGAGGGAGCCGCCGGGGCGGGCGGCGCGGCACAGCGCCCGCGCGGCCTCGGGCGCTGTCGGGACGAGGTTGAACACCAGATCCACCGGACGGTCCAGCGCCTCGTGCGGAGGGACCCGCGTGTAGTCGATGATCTGCTCGGCGCCGTAGCCGCGGACCCGGTCGGAGCTGCGCGGACCGGCGGTGGCGATGACGCGGGCGCCGGCGCGCCGGGCCAGCTGGACGGCGAACATGCCCACGCCGCCCCCCGCGCCGTTGACGAGGATCCGCGTGCCCGGTCCGACGCGGGCGTGGTCGAACAGCCCCTGCCAGGCGGTCAGCCCCGCGACCGGGATCGCCGCGGCATGGGCGAGCGGGAGCCCGGAAGGCGCGCTGGCGAGCCGGGCGGCGGAAGCGGTGAGGTACTCGGCCGCCGCGCCGCCCTCGTCGAGGCGGCCGACGACGTGGTCGCCGACCGCGAAGCGTTCGACGCCGTCGCCGACCTGGACGACCGTCCCGGCGGCCTCGGAGCCGAGAGTGAACGGCAGGTCCAGCGGGACGATGTCGCGCATCATGCCGGCCCGGAAGCCCACGTCCGAGGGGTTGAACCCGGCGGCCGCGACGCGCACCAGCACCTCGCCCGGTCCCGGGGACGGACGGGGGACCCGCTCATAGCGGATCACGTCGGGCCCGCCGAAGGCGTGGACGCGCGCCGCCGTCATCGTCGCACTACGGCTCGGAGCGGGCCGATCCGATCGGAGTCCTGGTGTCATGAGTCGTCCTCAATGGAAGGGGATCGCGCATCTCTCGTGCACGTCCTTGCTGATCTTGAGTGATATCGACCGTAGATCCGGCGCCGTGGACGACCAATGCGTGCTCATCTCGGATTCTTAAGCGAGCGTCTCCCCGACGAGCACCATCGCTAGGATCCGGGGATGGATGTGCTGAGCGACGTGATAGCCGTGATGCGCACCGGTGAGCCGCGGTCGGCGCTGGTCGAATGGTCGGCGCCGTGGGGGCAGCGGTTCCGGACAGTGCCGGGAGCGGCCGGGTTCCAGATCGTCTTGCGGGGGTCCTGCTGGTTCATCCCGGAAGGTGGCGACCCGTTCCCGTTGGCCGCCGGTGACGTGGTGTTCCTTCCCCACGAGAGCCGGCACGGCCTGGCCGACGCTCCGTCCACGCCCTTGGCCGAGCACGCCTGCGATCCGCAGGACGACGTAAGGTTCGAGCGCAGGCACGCCGCCGCTCCGATCGGACGGGCGGGCTCGGGCTCCCCGGCCGCGGTGACGCTCTGCGGGGCCTACGAGCTCGCCGCCGCCCGCGTCCACCCGCTGCTCGACGATCTGCCTCCGGTGCTGCATCTGCCCGCTCGGCTGGGACGCCACCACCGGCTGCGCGCCGCGGTCGAGCTGCTGGGCGCGGAACTCGAGGACCCTCAGCCGGGCACCGGCGCCCTCGTGCCCGCTCTGCTGGACACGCTGCTGCTCTACATCCTCCGGGCGTGGTTCGCCGATCAACCGGAGGGCGGCGGGGCCACCGGGTGGGCGGCGGCGCTCGCCGACCCCGCGATCAGTACCGCCCTGGAGGCGCTCCACGGCGATCCCGCGCGTCCCTGGACCGTCGCCGGCCTGGGCGCGCACGCGGGACTGTCGCGGGCCGCCTTCTCCCGTCGTTTCACGGCGCTCGTGGGGCGGCCGCCGCTGGCCTACCTGACCTGGTGGCGGTTGACGATCGCGACGCGGCTGCTGCGCGACTCCGACGCCCCTCTGAACGTCGTGGCGGAACAGGTCGGATACGGCTCGGAGTACGCATTCGCCAACGCGTTCAAACGCGAGTTCGGCCTCCCGCCCGGACGCTACCGGCGCGACAGCCGCTCTCCCGGCAGGCCGGAGCCGGCGGACTCCGATCTCGTCCCGCACGCCTGAGGTCGCCCCCAGCCGCGAACGCGTGCGTCCACGCCGCGGACCCGCGCGTTCGCCTCGGCGTCCGCCGCGGCCTTCCTCCAGTCCTCGGCCGTCACTCCGGACGAGACGCGCCGACGGCGTTCGGGGGAGGGCCGAGGATCTCGACGTGGTGGCGTGCCGCCGCGTGCCCGAGCACCGCGGGGTCGAACGGTTCCGGGTCGGGGAGCCGGAGTTCGCGGGCCGGGGTGCCGGCTTCCGCGGCGAACTCCTCGAAGCCGCACGGCGTGGTGATCTGAAGGCAGCGCAGCGGTTCATCGGAGCCGACCACGAACGTGTGGGGCAGGCCGACCGGCAGGAGCACGAAGTCCCCAGGACGGGCGACGAGCTCCTCGCCGTCGCACAGGAAGCGGGCCGTGCCCGACAGGACGTAGAACATCTCGTCCTCTTCCAGGTGGCGGTGCAGCGGCGGGGCGAATCCGGCCGGGTTGAGGAACTCCGCGACGGTGACCCCGCCCCGGGTCTGCGCGCCCGCGGCCTTGACGGTGACGAGGTTGCCGAGGAACCACAGCGCCTGGCCCTCGGCGCTTCCCAGGACGTAGGGACGGTTGACGGGTAACACGGCCGCCTCCAGTTGGAGAGACAACGTCTATTGAATAGGACGGTAGTATGCCTCGGCATGGGCGTCAATGACAGCTCGTCCGGCCGCGGGAGGCGCCGGTACGACTCGCCGCTGCGCGACCAGCGGGCCCGGCAGACCCGGCAGGCGATCGTCGCTGCGGCGAACCGCCTCTTCGTCGAGCGCGGCTACGCCGCCGCCTCCCTCGCCGACATCGCCAAGGACGCCGAGGTGGCGCGGCCGACGGCCTTCGCCGCCTTCGGCTCCAAGGCTGCGCTGCTCCGCGAGGTGGTGGACCAGGCCCTCGCGGGCGACGACGAGCCGGTGCCGGTCGCCGAGCGCCCGTGGTTCCGGCCGGTGCTGGAGGGGACGACGCCGGAGGCGGTCGTGAACGCCTACGCCGAGGTCTGCCGCCTCATCGGCGAGCGTGCCGCGGAGATCTTCGAGGTGGCCCGCCGGGCGGCCGACGAGGGGCCCGAACCGGCCGAGCTGTGGGAGACGATGCAGCGCAACCGCCGCCTCGGCGCCGCCATGGTGGTCGACCGCATCGAGTCGCTGGGCCCCGCGTCGCACGACCTCGACCACGAGCGCGCCGTGGACGTCGTGTGGCTGTTCAACGACCCGTCCCACTACCGAGCCCTGGTCACGACACGAGGCTGGAGCCCCCAGGCCTACACCGCCTGGCTGTCCAGCCAACTCCGTCACGCCCTGGGCGTCTCGACCGGTTGACCCGCCCGCGCACTTCCGGTGCGCGCGTACCCGGTGCCGGGGCCCGGCGGGGACGCCGTCGCGTTCGTCGCGGTGCTCGACCCGTGACGGGCATGCGAGAGGGGCGGCCCCCCCGACCGCCCCTCCGCGTCCTCGAAAGAACGCCCGCCCAGCGGGAGCCATTCCGGGCCCCGGGGCGTTCGAAGAACATGTTAGTCGAATGCGCGTTGCCGAAGAGTTGGAAATGAAAATTCTCGTAAGTGCGGAAGGAAGGTGACCGGGTTCACCCGTCTGTCCGATCGTCGTCCTAGTTGCCCGAATGTGTCGGAGAGGTCGCGTCCGTGAGGCTGTGGGGGGACGGGAAAACAATCACGATCACGTCTCCCCGGAAGGGGTATTCATGCGGGAATCCTCTCCTGACCTTGGGCGTTACCTGCCATCATGTGCCGTTGTCAGGGTGTGGCGGAAGGAGCGTGTGGGTTCTCTTCGGTGAGGTGATTCGCGGGTGCATGAAAGTCGCGTTTGTCGCGATCGTTGGAATGAATAATGCTCTTGATAATGGATTCCGTGAGCTGTTGAGAACTGGAACGTTTGGTTAGGCTTCCCTATGTTCGAAGAAGGTGCGGGCCCTCGGGCGCGATCGGTCACCGAGAGCCCGCGCGCAATTCACGCCAATTTCGCGCTGATCACTTCGGCCGGCCGACCGGTGGGGGACCGGCCCGCGCCACGACCGTCCCTCTCGTGGGGCATGTCCTTGGCTGACGGATGAGGGTGTGGTCAACTTAAATCGTTGGCGATGGGGGGAGTGGGAGCCGAATGCAGCGTCATGTGGACGAGGTGCCGCCGGGAGCGTCGCTCGCCGAGAAGGTCGAGTGGCTGATCCAGAACCTCTGGCCGGCGGACGCGGAGCCGCCGCGCAACAACGTGGAGACGGCCGCGGCCATCGCGCACGCCACCGGTGAGGACATCTCGTCCACCACCGTGTGGAAGCTGCGCACCGGGCGGCAGGAGAACCCGCAGTTGAAGACCCTGACGGCGCTCGCCACGTTTTTCGGCGTGCCGATCGGCTACTTCGGGTTCGCCGGGGAGTCCGAGCCCATCGGCGAGGACCTCACGCTGAAGGCGCTGCGCCGGGACGTCGAGCAGGGCATCATCCGGCCCGAGGTGCTGCGCGCCCTGGTCGACCTGTCCCCGGAGGCGCGCTGGGTCGTGGACGAGATGATCCTCGCCGCCGCCGAGGCCGACCGCGTGCGCCATGCCTGAGTCCGCGCGGGCTGCGCCGGGCGATGTTTCGGCGGGGAGCTGATCAGGTAGAGGGCGACTAGCACGTCACCCGTACCCCGGAGGGGCAATGTCGTCGTCCGCCGCCGTCCTCTCGGTTCTCGGGCTGGTGGCCGCCCTGGTCGCCGGGGTCTACGCCGTCTCGTTCGCGGCGGCGCCCCGCGGGTTCGAGAGCGGGCCGTTCCTGTCGGGGGCGCGCCCGGCCGAGCACGCGGTGTCGCGGTACCACGTGCGCTGGTACACGGTGTCGATGGTCTTCCTGGCCTTCGACATGGAGATGGTCTTCATGTTCCCGTGGGCGCTCGTCGTCGCGTCGATCGGCGCCAAGGCGGTCGTCGAGATGTTCCTCTTCCTGGCGCTGCTGCTGGTCGGGGTCCTCTACGCGTGGCGGGAGGGGGCGTTCCGGTGGGCCTGAGACGGTCCCTGGGGCTCGGACGGCTCGCCGCGCGGCGCCCGTTCGTCGTCTCGGCCGCGGACGGGACGCGCGACCGGCTCGCGGTCGAGCGCGCGCTGCGCGGACGCCGGTGGCGCCCCGCCCTGTCGCCCGCGGAGACCGGGATGCTCGTGGTGTGCGGGAACCCCGGACCCGCGCTGGCCGAGGCCATCGACGTGGTCTGGCGGGACATGCCCGAGCCGCGCGTGCGCGTCTCTGCGACCGATCTGGAAGGCGTCGCCGGAGGCCGGCGTCCCGGCCTCGACCTGGACGCGGACATGGCCGGCCGGGCCGACGACAGGGACGGCCTGAAGCTGGACGTCCTGCACGTGCCGCTAGGGCCTGTGCTGTCGTACTGGCCGGCAGGGCTGCGCGTCGATCTGACCGTGCAGGGCGACGTCGTCCAGGAAGCCGAGGTCACCGCCGTCGACAGCGGCGGCGGGACGTTCTGGACGCGGGAACGCCAGGCCGCGTCCCTTCTCGACAGCCTGTCCCGGCTGCTGCACGTGGCGGGATGGGAGGCGGCCGGGGAGCGCGCCGCGGTGCTGCGGGACGACGCCCTGACCGGGGCCGCCGACGACGTGCTGGGGCGGCGGTTCGCACCGTTCGCCCGGCAGGTCGGACGGTCGCGCGCGCTGGCGTGGATGACGCGGGGCTTCGTGAAGGAGCGGCTGGACGGCTGGCTCCGCGACGTCGGCGCCGCCCTGGAAGGACGACCCGTCCAGCCGCGCGAGACCTGGGACGAGGCGGCGGCCGTCCTGCCGGTGCTGCTGAGGGGAGCGGAACTGGCCGCGGCCCGGTTGGCCGTCGCGAGCCTGGATCCCGATCTCGGGGCGGTCGCCGATGGTTGAGGTGCTGGTCCTCGGCGTCCTCGCGGTCGCGGCGGCGTCGTTCGGTGGCGCGCTCGCCGGACGTCCGGCCGAGCCGTTCCGCGAGGCCGTGCGGCTGCTGACGGTGCAGCGGCGCGTCACGGCCAGGGCGGACGCGCTGCTCACCAGGATCGGCGCGGTGTCGCTGCCGGTGGCGGCGGCCCTGGCGGCGCTGGTGGTGCCGTTCGGCGACCGCGTCGCGGCCGGGACGCGGATCGGCGTCGTCTGGTTCAACGCGATGGAGGTCGTCGCGTGGGGGTCGGTGTGGCTCGCGGGCTGGGGCGTCAACTCGGCGTTCGGGCTGGTGGGCGGGTACCGGTTCCTCGCGCAGGGGCTCGCCTACGAGCTGCCGCACATGTTCGCGCTCATCACCGCCGCGCTCGCCGCGCACTCGCTCGACCTGCGCGCCATCGGCCACGCGCAGGAGGGGCTGTGGTTCGCGGTCTGGATGCCGGTCGCGTTCGCCGTCTACCTGGTCTCGGCGGCGGCGATGGCGTTCTGGGGGCCGTTCGACCATCCCCTCGGCGCCGACGTGGCCGGGGGCGTCCTGGCCGAACTGTCCGGTCCCGACCGGCTCGTCTTCCTGGCGGGACGCTACGGACTGCTGGCGGCGGCCTCGGCCGTCGCCGTCCCGCTGTTCCTCGGCGGCGGCTCGGGGCCGCTGCTGCCGGCGTGGCTGTGGTCGCTGGTGAAGGCGTGCGCCGTCCTGGCGCTGCTGGTCTGGACGCGGCGGCGCATCCCGGTGCTGCGCATGGACCGCGCCATGACCGCGGCGTGGGCGGTCCTGATCCCGGCCTCGGTCCTGCAGATGCTCGTCGTCGCGATCGTCGTGGTGTGAGGGGGGACCGTGGAGGCCGTCGCGTTCTGGGTGCTGGCCGTCGCCGCCGTCGGGGCGGGCGTCGCCGTGTTCGCCGTCGACTCGATGGCGCGGGCGACGTTCGCGCTCCTGGCCTCGTTCCTGTGCGTCGGCGGCGAGTTGCTGCTGATCGACCTGCACTACCTCGGCGTCCTGATCGTCCTCATGATGATCATGGAGATGCTAGTGATGGCCGTCTTCATGGTCATGTACATGATGAACCCGGCCGGGTTGATGCCGATGAGGATGCTGCACAACCGGCGGGGCGCGTTCGCCATCTCCGGCGCCGCCTTCGCCGCGCTGGCCGCCGGGGTGTTCGCCGTCCCGTGGCCCGAGCGCGCGGGGCGCCCGCCGCGCGACCCCACGGTGGCGCTCGGCGAGGCGATCATGGGTCCGAAGATGCTGGTCATGATGGTGATCGGCGCCGCCATCCTGGCCACCATGATCGCGACGGTGGTGCTGGCCGCGCACCGGGGCCGCTACGACGGGGGCCGCGACGGCGGGGAGGGGGCGCGATGACGCTGGAGGCGTTCCTGCTGCTCGCCTCCGCGCTGTTCTGCGTGGGGCTCTTCGGGGCGCTGTCGCAGCAGTCGATCGTGATGCTGATGATGGGCCTCGAACTCATGATCAACGGGATCGTGGTCGCCGCGGCGGCGTTCTGGTTCTGGGTGTCGCCCGGCGCGGCGGACGGGCAGGTGCTGGTCCTCGTCGCGATCACGGTGATGGCGCTGGAGATGGCGATGGGGTTCGCCGTCGTCACCGCCCTGTTCCGGGCCCGCGACGTGGACGTGACCGACGACGCGGGGGACCTCAGGGGATGAGCGGATCGCGCGGGGCCGTCCGCTCGCGGGGAGCGCGCGGATGACGTTCCTGCCCGGCTGGCCGGGCGGGCTCGCGGTGGACGGGCTGTCCGCCGTCCTGCTCGTGACACTCGCGGCCGTCCTGGCGGCGGTCCTCGTCTTCGCGGCGGGGGAGAGGCGCGGCGCCCGCTTCTTCGGCCTGATGCTGCTGTTCGCCGCGGCGATGGCCGTCACGGTGACGACGACCGACCTGGTCCTGCTGCTGATGGGCTGGGAGGTCATGGGCGCGATGTCGTACGCGCTCATCGGGTACGAGTGGTGGGACGAGCGACGGGTCAGGTCGGCGGGCGTCGCGTTCCTGACGACCCGGGCCGCCGACATGGGCCTCTACGCGGCGGCCGGGTTCGCGATCGCCGGGGCCCACTCCCTCCGGCTCGACGACCTCGCCGCGTCCGGCGCCCCCTGGCGGGACCTCCTCGCGGCCGGACTGGTGGTGTCGGCGCTCGGGAAGTCGGCGCAACTCCCGTTCTCCTTCTGGCTGTCGCGCGCCATGGACGGCCCGAGCCCGGTGTCGGCGCTCCTGCACTCGGCCACGATGGTCGCCGCAGGCGCCTACCTGCTGATACGCGTGCATCCGCTGCTGGCCGCGACCGGCTGGGCCGCCACGCTGGTGACCTGGGCCGGGGCCGTGACCGCCCTGGTCCTGGGCGCCGTCGCGCTCGCGCAGCGCGACCTCAAGCAGCTCCTCGCCGCGTCCACATGCGCGCAGATCGGCTTCATGGTGCTCGGAGCCGGTGCCGGCGCGCTCAGCGGCGGCACGGCGCACCTCGTCGCGCACGCGGCGGTGAAGAGCCTCCTGTTCCTCTGCGCGGGCGTGTGGCTGGGCGTGCTCGGGACGCACCGGTTGGACGCGTTGCAGGGCGCGGCACGGCGGCATCGGACGGTCGGCGCGGCGTTCGGAGCGGGCGCGCTCGCGCTGGCCGGCGTCCCGCCGCTGTCGCTGTGGGTCACCAAGGACGAGATCCTCGCGGGCTCCGGCGGCTCGCCGGCCCTCCTCGCGGTGGGGCTCGCGGCGTCGGTCCTGTCGGCGGCGTATGCCGCGAAGGCCCTGCTCGCCGCGTTCCGTCCGGTGGCCGGAGGCGGGGCGGTCCGGGTGCCGTTCGCGCAGCGGGCGCCGCTGGTCCCGCTCGCCGTCGCGGCGGCCTCGCTCGGGGCGCTCGGCCTGCCCCCGGTCGCGGACGCCTGGCGGCGGCTGCTCGGCATGCCGGACGAGAGCGGCCCCGGACCCTGGTCGTTCGCCCTCTCCGGTGTTCTGGCGGTGCTCACGGTGGGCGCGGTCGTGGCCGTCCGGCGGATCCCGGAGCCGGCGTGGGCGCTGCACTGGCTCTGGCTGGAGGACGCCGTCTCGGTCCTGGTGGTCCGTCCGTCGTTCGCCGCGGCCCGGGCCCTCGCACGATTCGACGACCGGGTCGTCGACGGCGCGGTCCGGGGCGTCGCGCGCGGCGTCCAGGCGACCGCCGGGCTGGCCGGGCGCCGCGTCGAGTTCCGGGTGGACGGCCTCGTCAACGCGGTCGGGCGCGCGGCGCGCGGGCTCGGCGCCCTGGCGCGGCGCCCGCAGACCGGGCAGGTCCACATGTACTACGCGCAGGCCGCCGTGGTGCTCGCGGTGCTCGTCGTCGTCGCCGTGCTGGCCGGGTGAGCCGATGCTGAACCTGGTGGTCTTCCTCCCGCTGGCGGTGGCGCTCGCGCTGCCCGCCGTCCCGCGCCGCGCGGTCCCCTGGACGTGGATCGGCGTCAGCGTCCTTGACCTCGCGCTCGTCATCGGGATGTGGGCCGCGCACGGCACCCGCGGCGGGATCGCCTACGAGACCGACGTCCGGTGGATCCCGTCCGTCCGGGCCGGTTACCACGTCGGCGTGGACGGCCTGTCGCTGCCGCTGCTGGCCCTGACCGCCGTGCTGTTCGCCGCGTGCGCGGTGTACTCGCTGCGGCAGACCCACCGGGTGCGGGCCTTCGCGATCCTGTTCCTCTTCCTGGAGACCGTGTGCCTGGGCCTTTTCGCGGCCCTCGACCTGCTGCTGTTCTTCGTCTTCTTCGACCTGTCGATCGTCGGCATGTACTTCGTGATCCTGCTGTGGGGGCACGGCGACCGGACGCGGTCGGCGCTGGTGTTCTTCCTCTACACGTTCCTCGGATCGCTCGTCCTGCTGCTCGGGTTCATCGGCCTCTACCTGGGCGCCGACCCGCACACGTTCGACATGGTCGAACTGACCCGGAACCCGCCGCAGAGCGGCGGCCTGGCGGCGCTGACGCTCCTTGCCGTCGGGATCGGCCTCGGCGTCAAGACGCCCGTCGTGCCCTTCCACACCTGGCTGCCGCCCGCGCACACCGACGCGCCCGCCGCGGGGTCGGCGATCCTGGCCGGCGTGATGCTGAAGATGGGCGTCTACGGGCTCGTCCGGATCGCGATGCCGATGCTGCCGGACGCCTGGCGGCGCTACGCTCTGGTCTTCCTGATCGTCGGGCTGGTCGGCGTCCTGTACGGGGCGCTGGTCGCGCTGGCGCAGGACGACCTCAAGCGGCTCGTCGCCTACACGTCGGTCAACCACATGGGGTACATCGTCCTCGCGCTGGGCGCGGCCGGATACGCCGCCGGCGACGCCGACGCGCGGCGGCTCGCCGTCACCGGCGCGGTCACGCAGATGGTCAGCCACGGCCTCGTCACCGGCGCGCTGTTCCTGCTGTGCGGCGTCCTGTACGACCGGGCGGGCAGCTACGACCTCGGGCGGTTCGGCGGCATCGCGCGCGGCGCGCCCGTCTTCGCCGCGCTGACCGCGGTGGCCGCGTTCGCCTCGCTCGGGCTGCCGGGCCTGTCCGGGTTCGTCGCCGAGTTCCAGATCTTCGCCGGGACGATCGGGAGCGGCACGGCGGCGACGGCGGTCACCGGCGCCCTGGCCGTCCTCGGCATCCTCGTCACGGC
Source organism: Actinomadura sp. NPDC048021 (assembly GCF_040653135.1). Taxonomy (NCBI): domain Bacteria; kingdom Bacillati; phylum Actinomycetota; class Actinomycetes; order Streptosporangiales; family Thermomonosporaceae; genus Actinomadura; species Actinomadura sp. NPDC048021. The sequence continues at coordinate 236,643 of NZ_JBEZJQ010000010.1, read as the reverse complement.
GGCGCTGTTCCTGCGCGTCCTGCACCGCGCCGTGCTCGGCCCGCCCGGCGAGCTGACCCCGCTCGTCACCGACGTGCGGCGCCCCGAACTGGCCGCGCTCGTCCCGCTGCTGGCGCTGTCGCTGGTGATCGGCGTCGCGCCGCGCTTCCTGCTCGACACGATCGACCCGCTGTCGGCCGCGGTCGTCGCGCTGGTGGGCCGCTGATGAACGAGAACCCCGCCGACCTCGCCCCCGAACTGTGCGTGCTGGCCGCCGCCGTGGCCGGGCTGATGGCGGGGATGTTCCTGCCCCGGGCGCGCCAGTGGCCGGTCCCGGTGGTCTGCTCGGCCGGGCTCGTCGCCGGCCTGGCCTTCGCGGGGGCCGCGGCGGCCCGTCCCGGCCTCATGGCGTTCGACTCCTTCTCCGTCGACGCGGTCACGCACGTCACCCGGATCACCGTGCTCGGCTCGACGCTCGCCGTGGTCCTGCTCGCGGCCGGGCGGGTCCGCGGCCATCCGAGGGAGAGCGAGCACCACGTCCTGATCCTGCTCTCCGCACTCGGGACGATCATGCTCGGCGCCTCGTCCGACCTGCTCGTCCTCGTCGCCGCGTACCTGCTGGCGAGCATCCCCGCCTACGCGCTCGCCGGGTTCGGCAAGGACGCGCCCGGGACCGAGGCCGCGCTGAAGTACTACCTGATGGGAGCGCTGCTGGGCGTGCTCATGCTCGGCGGCGTGACGCTGCTGTCCGGCGTCGGGCGCGGCACCGCCTACCCGGTGCTGCGGACCGGGCTCGCCGGCGCGCCCCCGGCGGCGGTCGCGGCGGGCCTCGTCGCGCTCCTCGCCGGGCTCCTGTTCAAGGCGGGCGCCGTCCCGGGCCACTACTGGGTGCCGGACGTGACCGAGGGCGCCCCGCCCGCCGTCGCCGCGTACGTCACCACCGTCCCCAAGGTCGGCGCGTTCGCCGCCCTCTACCGCTTCGGCGCCGAGACCTCCCCGGACGGCTGGGCCGCCCTCCTCGCCGTGGTCGCGGCGGCGACGATGACGCTCGGCAACCTCGCCGCGTTCGGGCAGGACAACGTCCGGCGCCTGCTGGCGTACTCGACCGTGAGCCAGGCGGGCTACCTGCTCGTCCCGGTCGCGATGGCGGGACGGACCGATCTGGCCCGTCCCGCGCTGCTGTACTTCGTGGCCGCCTACGCGGTGACGAACCTCGGCGCCTTCGCGGTCGTGGTCGCCGCCGGCCGCGACGACCTGGCCGGATACACCGGGCTGCTGCGCGCCTCGCCGCTGCTCGGCCTGTCCCTCGTCGTCTGCCTGCTCGGCTTCGTCGGGACGCCGCCGACCGCCGTGTTCGTCGGGAAGGTCCTGATGTTCGGCGCGGCGCTGGACGGCGGTCACGCGTGGCTCGCGGCGGTCGCCGCCGTGAACACGGTCGCCAGCGTCTTCTACTACCTGCGCTGGATCGTCCCGCTTTTCCGGCGGCCGTCCCGCCCGCCGCCCCGGGCGCGCGGCGCCACCGCGCTCGCCGCTGCCGCCGCCCTGCTGTCCCTGGCCCTCGGCATCGCCGCCGGCGCCGCCCTCGCCGTCTAGGGGGCGTAGCGGCGGGCGAGGGTGCGGAATGCGAGCTTCGGCTCGAAGTGGCCGGTCTTCTCGTAGCCGAGTCCCGTCTCGGGTGGGAGCACCTTGACCAGGGAGAACCCGGCCATGTCGAGGTCCCTGGCGGGATCGGGGGAGTACGGGCCGTCGGGCTCGATGAAGTCGTAGACGAACGCGCCGTACACGCCCTCGGCCTCGTAGACGTCCAGGAGCTCTGAGATGTAGCGGGCCTGGGTCCGCTCGTCGCGGACGTAGCCCGGCGGGATGACGGGCGGGTCCTGCGACCAGTCGACGATGTCGAACCCGTCGCCGCCGCGCCTGTCCGCGCCCCGGTAGGTGCAGCATCCGAACTCGGTGATGACGACGGGCTTGCCGAACCGGTGCAGGGCCCGGACGTCCTGGACGTAGGTCGCCTCGTTCGTCTCGTCCCGGTACAGGTCGACGCCCACGACGTCGAAGCCGCGCCAGGCGACCTCCTCCCAGACGCCGGAGGTGTAGGTGAGGCGGCCGCCGAACAGCGGCCGGACGGTCCTGAGCGCCCGGCCGAGGAACGCGTTCAGCCGCTCGTTGTAGCCCTCGCCCGCCGGGGTCCCGAGGTTGGCGGCCCGCTCCCGCCAGTCCTTACCGGGCACCAGCCCCTCCATGAAGATCGTCAGCTCGCAGCCCACCGAGATGCCGACGCCGGCGTGGACGCGGCGGAGCCCCTCGGCCGCCTTGGCGACGCCGGTGAGGAACTTCAGTGTCGCCCGCGCGTCCCTGTCGAACTGCCGGGCCTCGAACCACACGAACATGCCCTCCTCCGCCGCGCAGCGGGCCGCGTGCATGAGGCGTCCCAGGTTCGAGCCGAGCAGGATGATCGCGTTGCAGTGCAGGTCGCGGCGGATCGCCCGGATCTCGCGCCGCACGTACGCGGGCTTCCACACCTCGCGCTCGGTGTCGTAGTTGACGCCGTGCTGCGGCAGCGGCCGCCTCCGGGCCGGCGCGGCCTGCGCGGTGCCGGTCGTCGGGGCAGAGGCGATCACCGCCGCCCCGGACACGGCGGCCGCCGCCGTCCCGGCGAGCACGGTCCTGCGGCTGATCTTCGCCGAAGGTCTCCGCTGCGCCGTCGGTCCCTGGTGTGACACGTCTGCTCCTCGCTGGTCGAGCCGCCCGCCACCGAGCCTTCCGGGGTCGGGCACGCCCGGGCAGCGGCCACCGGACCAGGCTCCGGCGACCAAAGTCGCCGGGGGCCGGGTCCGAAGGTCGATCAGGGGAGCAGGCCGTGCCGCTCGGCGAGGTCGAGGGCGGCCTGCGCGGCCGGCGCGAGCAGGTGCCGGTCGCCGCGCCCGACGTAGACGTACTCGTCCACCTCGCCGGCCGCCGCCATCGCGCCCCGGTACGCGGCGGTGAAGCAGGCCATGCGGACGTGGGCGAAGTCGGGCTGGTCGTGGGCGGGGGCCCGGATCACGCCCAGTTCCCGGAAGGACGCCCGGTCGAGCTCCAGATCCAGCTCCTCGCGGACCTCCCGGGACAGGGCCGACCAGTCGTCCTCGCCCGGCTCCCGTTTCCCTCCGGGCAGGTACAGCAGGTCGCGGCCCCGGGACCGGACGGCGAGCATCCGGCCGTCCGACACCTGGATCCACGCGACGACGTCGAGATCTTCCACGGCGGTCATTCTCCTCCAGGCCGCGCGGCGGCGCGCGGGGAGGCGGCGCCGTGCGGGCAGCAGCGGGCCGTATGCTCCGGGAGTGCGTGCCGAAGCCCTCGATCCCGTCCTGCTGCGGACCTTCGTCGCCGTCGCCGACCTGGGCTCCTTCACCGCCGCCGCGGCCGCGGAGGGCTACACGCAGTCGGCCGTCTCGCGGCAGATCGCGGCGCTGGAGGACGTCTGCGGAGTGGAGCTGTTCGCGCGCGGCGCCCGGGGCGTGCGGCCGACGCCCGCCGGGGAGTACCTCCTCCCGCACGCGCGCGCCCTCCTCGACCGGCTCGCCGACACGGCCCGCGCCCTCGACGGGCTGCGCCGGCTCGACACCGGGACCCTGCGGCTCGGCGCGTTCCCCACCGCCAACGCCGTGCTCGTCCCCCGCGCGCTCGCCCGGTTCCGGGCCCGGCACCCGGGCGTCCGGCCGCTGCTGCGCGAGGGCACCACCGAGCGCCTGCTGCCGATGCTGGAGGCGGGGGATCTCGACATGGCCCTGGTCAGCACCCACAAGGTCCCCTCGATCGCCGCCGACGACCTGGTGACCCTGCTGGACGACGCGCTGCTCGTCGCGCTGCCGTCCGGCCACCGGCTCGCCGCGCGCGAACGCGTCCCGCTCGCGGAACTGGCCGACGAGCCGTGGATCGTCGCCGACGACCCGGAGGCGATCGCGGCGCTGCGCGCCCGGTGCGAGGCGGCCGGGTTCGTGCCGCAGACGCCGCTGCGGGTCGCCGAGTGGATCTCCAAGCTGGGGCTGGTCGCCGAGGGGTTCGGCGTCACGCTCGTCCCGGCCGTGGCCGCCTCCGCCCTGGCGCGGGACGGCGTCGTGCTCCGCGCCGTGACGTCCGGCCGCCCCCGCCGCGCCGTCTACGCGGCGGTGGGGCGGCACGCGCGCCGGTCCCCGGCCGTCACCGCCTTCCTCGCGGACCTGCGGGACGTGGCCGCGGAGCTGCGGTCCGAGGGCGGGCCCGGAATCTCGCGGGGCGCGGCGGGGAGGCCCCGGACCTAGGGGACGACCGCGACGATCTCCACCTCCAGCAGGGCGTCGGGGTGGAAGAGGCGGGACACCTCGACGGTCGTGCTGGTGGGCGGCGGGCCGGTGAAGTACCGCCGGCGGACGTCGCCGTACTCCCGCAGCCGGTCCAGGTCGGTGACGAACGTCCGGATGTTGACCACGTCGCCGAAGCCCGCCCCGTGGGCGGCGAGGATCCGCTCCAGCAGCGACATGATCACCTCCGACTGGCGGGTCATGTCGCCGGGCTTGTCGATCTCGCCGTCCGCGCCGAGAGCGATCTGCCCCGACACGTACAGCATCGGGCCCTGCGTCACGTACGCGGTGTGGGAGTAGGCCGGGTTCGGCGGGGCCGGGACGGTCTCGGGGTTGGCGAGCGTCACGCGCATGGGCGGAGTCCTCCTGATGTGGTCGGTGAGAGCGACGAGGTCGTGACCGCCGAGCCCGGCGGCGAGCGCGGCGTCCGTCCGGGCGCGGACGGTGGGCAGGACGCCCGCGGGCGGGGAGCCGTCGAGGGCGAGGCCGAGGTCCTTGGCCGCCAACGCGAGCGTGAAGCGCGGCGAGTCGCCGTCGGCGTGCTCCTTGAGGCGGCGGGCCTGGGGGCTGGTGCGCGCCAGCGCGTCCAGGGCGAGGCCCGGGTCGACGCCGAGCCGGTCGGCCAGGGCCAGCACCTCGCCGAGTACGGCGAAGTTCCCGACGAGCGCGCTGTTGACCACCAGCTTGAGCGCGGCCCCCGAGCCGGGCGGGCCGACGTGCCGGACGTCCCCGAGGGCGGCGAGGACGCCGGCGCAGCGGGCGAGGTCCTCCGGCCCGGCGCCCGCGAGGATCACGAGCTCGCCCGCCTCCGCCTGCGGGACGCTGCCGGAGACCGGCGCGTCGACGTACCCGATCCCCTCCGGGAGCCGGCTCCGGACGCGGTGGACGGCGTCCGGGCCGATCGTCGACATGTCGGCGATCACGGCGCCGGGCGGCAGGGCCGGGGCGGCGCCGTCCGGGCCGAACAGCACGTCGTCGACGGCGGCCGCGTCGGTGAGCATCGTGACGACCAGCTCGCGGTCCCGCGCCGCCTCGGCGGGCGTGCCGCGGACGGCGGCGCCCGCCTCCGCGAGCGGGGCGGCCCGGGAGGGCGTGCGGTTCCAGACGGTCAGGTCGTGCCCGGCGGCGATGAGGCGCCGGGCCATCGGGACGCCCATGCGTCCCAGTCCGAGAAAGGCGATTCGTGTCATGGCGCGTCCGACGTTAGACGTCGCGCACTCATGTCACCAGCGAAGACTTCGCACGCCAGTCATGCGCGACGCGCATGGCTCGCTGGGACGCGCCTCAGAAGGCGAAGGCGGCGGCGACGCCCGCCAGCAGGATGGCCAGACCGGTCGTGATCAGGATCGAGACCGGGTCGGCCGCGCCCGCCCCGGTGGGCAGGGCGCGCCGGGCGTGGAAGCTCCTGCGGGTGCGGCGCAGCATGAGCGCGGCCCCGCCGCACACGACCGACGCGGCGAGGATGGTGCCCGGGGCCGAGGGGGCCAGGCGCACGCACAGCAGGCCCGCGCCGATCAGGGCCAGGGTGGTGCGGGACCAGGCCAGCGCCGTCCGCTCCGGCTGCGCGCCGGGGTCCCGGAGCCTCACCGGGTGATCAGCAGCGCGATCAGCAGGACGATCGCGGCGCCCGCCAGCCCGTAGGAGATGACCGGGGCCAGCGCGGGCGGCGGCAGCGTCTCGGCGCGCCGCAGCGCGCGCTCGGTGCGCAGCCACCGGCGGAACGCCAGCGCCGCGACCAGGGCGCCGCCCGCGGCGAAGCCGACCGCGAGCACCTGCCGCAGCGGCGAATCGATCAGGTCGCCCGCCAGGGCGAGGCCGATGCCGCCCGCGATCAGTGCCAGAGCCGTGCGGATCCAGGCCAGGAACGTGCGCTCGTTGGCCATGGTGAAGCGCGGATCGGGGTCGTCGCCCTCGGCGAGCAGGCGGTCGGTCCACCTGCCGCCGGAGGAGGAGCCCGGAGGCGTCGTCGCGGTCATCGCCTTTCATATTAGGCGAAGAAAGTGAAAGCCCTAAAACGGGGGCGTGAATGGCAATTCCGATCGTCTATCCCGGAAAAGCCTGGTGGGACCGGGTCAGGCCGGCGGAGCGGGGTCCGGCCGGGGGGAGGCGCGCGGGGCGGGCACGGTGCGGCCGAAGCGGCGCGCCGAGGCGTCCTCCTGGGCCAGCCGGTGCAGGGACGCGAGGACCTGTTCGTAGAGGACGGTCGACACCAGCAGCGAATGGACGGTCCGGGCCCGCGGGGCGCCCTCCGCGACCCGTCCGATCTCGTGCTCGGCGACCTCGGCGGCGGCCTTCACGTAGGGGCGCAGGTCCTTGAGGGTGATCGGGAAGCCGAGGCGGCGCAGCGCCACGAACGCGTGCGCCAGCAGGTCGCGGGCGGGGGCGCGGTCGCCGACCTGCCAGCCGAGCTCGCGGACGATGGCGTCGACGTCCTCGCGGGCGGCCCGCCAGTGCGGGTCGTGCGGCGCGGCGGCGTGCGGGCCGACGGCGTGCTGGGCGGTGGCGAACAGCTCGTGCATGCCGACCCGGTCGTCCTCGACGGCCTCGATGACCTCCTGGATCGCCGAGATCGGCATGTCGCCCACCTCGCGCAGCGCGCTGATCAGCCGGAGCCGCTCCAGATGCCGCCCGTCGTACTCCGAGCGCGTGGCGCTGACCGTCGAGCCCTTCGGCAGCAGGCCCTCCCGGATGTAGAACTTGATCGTCTGGACCGTCAGCCCGCTGCGGTCGCTGAGCTCGGAGATCTGCACGTTGCACCCCCTTTACCGAAGGCAACGGTAGCGAGGTCGGGGGCGCGGAGACCGGCACACTCCCAGGTCCGTCCGGCTTGTGGCGGTTCGCCCCACGGCCGGATCAGGACGCGGTGCGGCGCATGCCTTCGGAGATCTTCTCGGCGGCGGCGGCGACGGGCGCGGCGTGCAGGCGCCCGGGGGAGCGGGTGAGGCGTTCGAGGGGACCGGACACCGAGACGGCCGCGATCACCCGTCCGGCGGCGCCGCGGACGGGGGCCGAGACGGAGCCGACGCCCTGCTCCCGCTCGCCGACGCTCTGCGCCCAGCCCCGGCGCCGCACGGACGCCAGCGTCGTGGCCTCGAACTTGGCGCCGCGCAGCCCGCGGTGCAGCCGGTCGGGCTCCTCCCACGCGAGCAGGATCTGCGCGGCGGACCCCGCCGTCATCGGCAGCGCCGCGCCGACCGGGATGGTGTCGCGCAGGCCGCTGGTGCGCTCGGCGGCGGCCACGCAGACCCGCACGTCCCCCTGGCGGCGGAACAGCGACGCGCTCTCGCCGGTGTGGTCGCGCAGCTGGGCCAGGATGGGCTGCGCGATCGCGAGCAGGCGGTCCTCGCCCGCGGCGACCGCGAGCTCCGCCAGCCGCGGCCCGAGGATGAAGCGCCCCTGCGCGTCGCGGTGGACGAGGCGGTGGTGCTCCAGCGCGACGGCCAGCCGGTGGGCGGTGGGGCGGGCCAGCCCCGTCGTCTGGACGAGCTGGGCGAGCGAGGCCGGACCGGCCTCCAGCGCGTTCATCACGAGCACCGCTTTGTCAAGTACGCCGACTCCGCTAGAGTTGTCCATGCATTGATATTGCCGTCTCGTAATTTGAGATGCAAATCGAGGTGGCCGGGACCGCCCGAGCGACCGGGCCGGCGGCGCGCCGCCGGCCGGCACGACGACCAGCACAGCCGACGATCAGCACAGGTGAGGTGGAGTGATGGGCCGAACACTGGCCGAGAAGGTGTACGACGCGCACGTCGTACGGCACGCCGAGGGCGAGCCCGACCTCCTCTACATCGACCTGCACCTGGTCCACGAGGTCACGAGCCCGCAGGCGTTCGACGGGCTGCGGATGGCGGGCCGCCAGGTCCGCCGCCCGGACCTGACGATCGCCACCGAGGACCACAACGTCCCGACCACGGACCTGCTCAAGCCGATCGCCGACCCGGTGTCGCGCACCCAGGTCGAGACGCTGCGCAAGAACTGCTCCGACTTCGGGATCCGGCTCCACCCGATGGGCGACGAGGGCCAGGGCATCGTGCACGTCATCGGCCCGCAGCTGGGCCTGACCCAGCCGGGGATGACCGTCGTGTGCGGCGACTCGCACACCTCCACCCACGGCGCGTTCGGCGCTCTCGCCTTCGGGATCGGCACCAGCGAGGTCGAGCACGTCCTCGCCACGCAGACGCTGCCGCAGATCCGCCCGAAGACGATGGCGGTCACGGTCGAGGGCGCGCTGCCCGAGGGCGTGACCGCCAAGGACCTGATCCTCGCGATCATCGCACGGATCGGCACCGGCGGCGGTCAGGGCCACATCGTCGAGTACCGGGGCGAGGCCGTCCGGTCGCTGTCGATGGAGGGCCGCATGACGGTCTGCAACATGTCCATCGAGGCCGGCGCCCGCGCCGGGATGATCGCCCCGGACGAGACGACCTTCGCCTACCTCAAGGACCGCCCGCACGCCCCGCGGGGCGAGGACTGGGACCGCGCCGTCGAGTACTGGACGTCCCTGCGCACCGACGACGACGCGGTCTTCGACCGGGAGGTCGTGATCGACGCCGCCGAGCTGACCCCGTTCGTCACGTGGGGGACGAATCCGGGCCAGGGCCTGCCGCTCGGCGAGTCCGTGCCCGACCCCGCGTCCTTCGACGACCCCGTCCAGCGCCAGTCCGCCGAGCGCGCCCTGGAGTACATGGGCCTGACCGCCGGGACGCCGCTGCGCGACATCGCGGTCGACACCGTCTTCGTCGGCTCCTGCACCAACGGCCGGATCGAGGACCTGCGCGCCGTCGCGGGCGTGCTGGAGGGACGCAAGGTCGCCGACGGCGTCCGGATGCTGGTCGTCCCCGGCTCCATGAAGGTCAAGAAGCAGGCCGAGGAGGAGGGGCTGGACGCCGTCATCTCGGCCTCCGGCGCGGAGTGGCGCGAGGCCGGCTGCTCGATGTGCCTGGCGATGAACCCCGACAAGCTCGCGCCCGGCGAGCGCAGCGCCTCCACGTCCAACCGCAACTTCGAGGGCCGGCAGGGACCGGGCGGCCGCACCCACCTGGTGTCGCCCGCCGTCGCCGCCGCCACCGCCGTGACCGGGCATCTGGCCGCCCCCGCTGACCTCGGCGCAGCCGCCGGGGGGTCTGGGGGGTCGTCCCCCCAGAATGACGCCGACCTCTAAGGAAGCACGATGGAAGCGTTCACCACCTACACCGGGCGCGCGGTGCCGCTGCGCCGCAGCAACGTCGACACCGACCAGATCATCCCGGCCGTCTGGCTCAAGCAGGTCAGCCGCACCGGATTCGACAAGGGCCTGTTCTCGGCCTGGCGCGAGGACCCGGACTTCGTCCTGAACCAGCCGCGGTACCAGGGCGCGGGCATCCTGGTCGCCGGGCCCGACTTCGGCACCGGCTCGTCCCGCGAGCACGCCGTCTGGGCGCTGCAGCAGTACGGCTTCCGCGTCGTGATCGCGTCGCGCTTCGGCGACATCTTCCGCAACAACTCCACGAAGATGGGCCTGCTGCCGGTCGTCCTCACGGGCGAGCAGGTCGAGGCGCTGCAGAGCGCGGTCGAGAAGGACCCCGCCCTGGAGATCACCGTCGACCTGGGCGAGCGCGAGGTCCGCTGGGGCGCCGAGACCGCGACGTTCGAGATCGACGACTACACCCGCTGGCGGCTGATGGAGGGCCTGGACGACATCGGCCTCACGCTGCGCCACGCCGACGCCATCGCCGAGTTCGAGGCGGCCCGCACCGCCCTGCTCCCCACCACGGTGTAGCCCGTCCGAGATCCGCGACACGCCGCCCGTGGCGCCAGATACCTGGAAGTATCCGGCGTCACGGGCGCGCCCGAACGTACCCCGGGCGAGACGGTCGGCGCGGACGCGGGGAGAATCTCCCTGGTGTGCAACGACCGCCGACCGTTGGGGGACTCCAAGTGAGCACGGCCCCGTGGACCGGGCCAGAGTGGGACGATCCGACGTTGACGCAGCTCGCACGACAGTTGCGTGACGCTCATCGCGCCGTGGCACCGCTCCCGCCACAGGACCGGCAGCGGCTCATCCGGCACCTTCTGGCGATCACCGATCTGGCGAAACGGGACGCCGAACTGGCCGCCCGCAGGCTGGACGCGTTCCTCGCCGATTTCCAAGAGGGGCCCGACGTCGGTTAGCGTGCGCAGTGGCCGGATCCGGTCCGGTCACCGGGCGAGACGGGGGCGAGACCGACAAAAACGCCAGCGACACGCCATCGTTTGCGTGAAGGTGATTGTGTCCATGGTGAGGGTCCCTTAGTTTCGTTCGGGCAAGGGGGGAACTAGAGGAGTAACCCATGAACAAGCGTGAGCTGGTCGACGCCATCTCTGACCGGCTGGGCAGCAAGAAGGCCGCAGCCGAGGCGGTCGACGCCATCCTGGAGGCGATCCAGAACGCGGTCGCCAAGGGCGACAAGGTCGCGATCACCGGGTTCGGTTCGTTCGAGAAGGCCGACCGGCCTGCCCGCACGGCCCGCAACCCCGCAACGGGCAAGACCATCGAGGTTCCCGCGACGTCCGTGCCGAAGTTCAAGGCGGGCGCCGACTTCAAGAACCTGGTGGCCGGCAAGAAGTAGTGCCTCACCGCGTCAGCGCCCGGGACCGCATGGTTCCGGGCGCTGCCGCGTTTCCGGGCTCGTCCGGCCGCGCTCCTCCGGGACGTGCTCGTCCGGGACCGCCCGCTCAGGCGGGCGGTGCGGGAAGCGGGAAGGTCGACAGCGTCACCACCGAGATCCGCTCGCCGTCCAGCGCGAGGTTCACCCGCTGGCCGAAGCGCAGCAGCCGCAGGCCGCCCGCCGCGAACGCCTCGGCGTCGAAGGGAAGTTCCGTCCCGTCGTCGAGGAGCACGCTCCCCGAGCGGGTCCGCGCGTCGAACGCCTTCACCGTCCCCTGCATACCCCCGACTCTAGGCCAACGAGGGCAGCCGGGAGGCGACGGCCGTGGTGCGGGGACCGGCGCCGAGCGCGAGCGCCGCGCGGAGGTCGTCCGGGGTGTCGACGTCGCGGCGTACGCTGTCGGTGCCGGGCAGGAGGATCTCCCGGGCGCCGCGGGCGCGGTGGGCGGTCCGCGAGCCGCCGCCGAACGCGGGGGAGAACGGGACGCCCGGGCGGGCCGTGTAGAGGGTCGTGCCGACGCCGGCCGCGTCCGGCACGAACGCCTCGGGCGCGGCGCTCGCGGCGTCCAGGACGCGAGCGAGTTCAAGAGGTCGCAAAGCGGGCAAGTCGGCTGAAAGCGCCCCGACGCCGGCGTCGGCGGCCAGCTCCCGGCCGCGGCCGGCGCCGTAGACGAGGGCCGGGTTCAGGCCGGCATCCGGGACGTCCGGAACGATCCGGGCGCCGAGGGCGGCGAGCTCGGCCGCCGGAAGGGGATCGTCGGTGACTACGATCACGTCGCGGACCCGGTCGCAGCGCAGCGCGGCGGCGACCGTGTCGGCCGCGACCGCGAGCGCCAGGGCCTCCCGGTGCGGTCCCGCCGCGGCCGACATGCGGGTCTTGGCCTTGGCGAGGACCTTGACGGGGACGACGAGCGACCACCGGAGCGGCGGCTTCCCGTGCGCTCGCACGGGGGGTGCTGGTGTAGACATGGCAACTCGACACTATGCGCCCGCAACCGCGACACTTGAGGACACCCCAGGTTCACCTGCGGGCCGGATCGAGGGAGGGGCGGGATGAGCGGAGCGAAGCAGGGGGTCGCCCCCTCGCAGGAGGAGGGACGCCCGGGCCACCGCTACTCGCCGGGGTGGCGCAAGCTCACGATCGTCATCCTCCGGCCGCTGCTGTTCGGGCTGCTCAAGCGCGACTGGCGCGGCCGCGGCAACGTCCCGAGGAAGGGCGGCGTGATCATCGCCGCCAACCACATCTCCGAGTCCGACCCGCTCGCGCTCGCCCACTTCGTCTACGAGTCGGGCCGCTACCCCGTCTACCTGGCCAAGTCCACGCTGTTCGGCGTGAGGTTCATCGGCGCGGTGCTGCGGGGCACCGGCCAGATCCCGGTCTACCGCGACAGCGCCGACGCCGCCCTGGCCCTCAGGGACGCCGAGAAGGCCCTCCTGGACGGGGAGTGCCTGATGTTCTACCCGGAGGGCAGTTGCACCCGTGACCCGGAGCTGTGGCCGATGACGGGGCAGACGGGCGCCGCGCGGATGGCGCTGCAGACCGGCGCCAAGGTCGTCCCGGTCGCGAGCTGGGGCGCGCACGAGCTGATGCCGTACAAGAAGGGCGAGCAGAAGGGCTTGGCGGGCAGCCTGAAGAAGGGCGTGCACCCGCTGCCCCGCAAGACGATGAGAGTGATCGCCGGGCCGCCCGTGGACCTGTCGCGGTACGCGGGCCTCCCGCTGGACCGCGACACCCTGCGCGCCGCCACCGACGACATCATGGCCGCGATCACCGCGCTGCTCGGCGAGCTGCGCGGCGAGGAGCCGCCTTCCGAGCCCTTCGACCACCACAGGGTCCTGGAGGAGCGCCGCCGCGCCGCCCAGGCCGAGGCGGACGCGGGCGCGGCCAAGGACGCGGGCGCGGCCAAGGACGCGGGCGCGGCCAAGGACGCGGTCCCCGAGCAGGCCGGACCGGCCGGGCCGGAGTCCGGCGGGCAGCGCGCGGCCGAACCGAAGGCGGCCGACTCGTGACCTTCCGTACCGCGGTGATGGGCTCCGGCTCCTGGGGCACCACGTTCGCGATGATGCTGCACGACGCCGGCGGCGAGGTCACCCTCTGGGGACGCCGCCCCGAGGTGGTCGAGGGCATCAACGAACGGCACGAGAACACCGACTACCTGCCGGGCGTCCCGCTCCCCGAGGGCATTCGCGCCACCCTGGACCCGGCGGAGGCCCTGCGCGGCGCCGACTTCGTCGCGCTCGCCGTCCCCGCGCAGACGCTCCGGCACAACCTCGGCGGCTGGGTCTCCCTGCTGCCGCGCGAGGCCGTCCTGGTCAGCCTGATGAAGGGCGTCGAGCTCGGCACCACCCGGCGGATGTCGGAGGTGATCCGCGAGGTCGCCGACGTCCCGCAGGAGCGCGTCGCCGTCTTCAGCGGCCCGAACGTGGCGCGCGAGATCGCCACCGGCGAGCCCAGCGCCGCCGTCGCCGCGTGCGTGGACGAGGACGCCGCGCGCGGGCTGCAGGCCGCCACGATGACGTCCTACTTCCGCGTCTACACCTCCACGGACGTGATCGGCGTCGAGCTGGGCGGCGCGGTGAAGAACGTCGTCGCCCTGTGCGTCGGGATGTCGGTCGGGCTCGGGTTCGGCTCCAACACCCAGGCGCTGCTGATGACCCGCGGGCTGGCCGAGATCGCCCGGCTGGGCGCCGCCCTCGGCGCCGACGAGCACACCTTCGCGGGCCTCGCCGGGATGGGCGACCTCGTCGCCTCCTGCGTCTCGCCGCTCGCGCGCAACCGGACGTTCGGCGAGAACCTCGGCCGCGGCATGACCCTGGACGAGGTCATCGCCGTCACCAAGCAGACCGCGGAGGGCGTGAAGTCGGCCGAGGCGGTGCTGGAGCTGGCGCGCAAGCACAACGTGGAGATGCCGATCACCGAGGCCGTCACCGCCGTGCTGCACCGCGGCATACCGATCAAGGAGGCGGCGATCTCGCTGATTTCGCGGTCTCCCAAGCCCGAGCGGTACGGGGTGTGACGGAATGGCAGCGCAGCGCGCCCGGTTCGCTCGTGGCCGACCCGTGCTGATCACCGGTAGGGTCGGGCGTCATGTCCCAGGTTTCTAGGATCCGCGTGGCGGTGGTGTTCGGCGGGCGCAGCTCCGAGCACGCGATCTCCTGCGTCACCGCCGGCGCCGTCATGGCCGCCATCGACCGGGACCGGTACGAGGTCGTGCCGATCGGCATCGCCCGCGACGGGCGCTGGGTGCTCCCGCCCGCGGACCTGCGCCTGGCGATCGAGGGCGGCCGGCTCCCGGAGGTGACCGGGGAGGGCGGCGTCCTCGCGCTGCCGTTCGACCCCGACAGCCGCGGCCTGATGGTGGTCCGGCCGGGCGAGGTGCCCGCGGCCCTCGGCGACGTCGACGTGGTCCTGCCGCTGCTGCACGGCCCCTACGGCGAGGACGGCACGATCCAGGGCCTGCTCGACCTCGCCGGCATCCGCTACGTCGGCGCCGGCGTGCTGGCCAGCGCGGTCGGCATGGACAAGGGGTTCATGAAGCTCGTGTGGCAGGCGCGCGGCCTGCCCGTCGGCCCGTACGTCCTGGTCGGCGACCGGGAGTGGCGGCGCGAGCGCAAGCGCAAGGTCGACGAGATCATCAGGGAGCTCGGCCTGGCCGACGGCACGCCGGTGTTCGTCAAGCCGGCCCGCGCCGGGTCGAGCATGGGCATCACCCGGGTCACCGACGAGGCCGGCCTGGAGGCCGCGGTCGACGCGGCCCGCGAGCACGACCCCAAGGTCATCGTGGAGGCCGCCGTCGAGGGCCGCGAGATCGAGTGCGGCGTCCTGCAGGGGGTGGACGACGGCCCCGCCGAGGCCAGCGTGCCCGCCGAGGTCCTGATGGGGGGCGGCCACGACTTCTACGACTTCGAGACGAAGTACCTCGACGGCTCCACCACCATGGCGATCCCGCCGGACCTGCCGCCCGCGGCGATCGAGGAGGTCCGCCGCATCGCCGTGCAGGCGTTCGACGCGCTCGACTGCGAGGGCCTCGCCCGGGTCGACTTCTTCCACACGCCCGACGGCCGCTGGATCCTCAACGAGATCAACACGATGCCCGGCTTCACCCCGGCGTCGGCGTTCCCGCAGATGTGGGCGGCCACGGGACTCGACTACCCGGCGCTGGTCGACCGGCTCATCCAGACGGCGCTCCAGCGCTCGACCGGGCTGCGCTAGCCGAAGGCGAGCCGGTCGCCGCCCTTGAGGGTGGCCGCGTCGACGGCGTGCGCGCCCGCGTCGGAGAACGTCCAGAGGGTGTCGCCGATGACGAGTGAGCGGCCGGCGCCGCCGCCGAAGTCCGGGCCCGGGGCCCGGACGGTTCCGAGCCTCGTGACGCCCGAACCGGTGACCCTGAGGGCGAGGGCCTCGGGCGGGCCGCCGTCCCGCCGCGTCACCGGCACGACGGTGAGACCGGTCTTCGGCCAGTACAGGAACGCGTGCGGTTCGAACTCCGCCTGGGAGGCCGCCCCGGGGAGCTTGTAGGCGTCCAGCCTGCGGGGGCCTTCGGAGACGTCGAAGAGCGACACCTGGAGACCGCTCGTCCGGCCGGAGGAGTCGGCGTCCTGCCCCACCCCGAGCAGCTTCCCGTCCGCCGTCGGATGCAGGTAGGCGGAATAGCCGTTGATCTTGAGTTCGCCGGTCGTCCGGGGGCGGCGGGGGTCCCTGAGATCGACGACGTACAGGGGGTCCGTCTGCCGGAACGTCACGACGTAGCCGGTGGCGCCGATGAACCGGACGGAGTGGATCCGCTCGCCCTTGCCGAGGCCGTCGAGCCGCCCGATCTGGTCGAGTCGCGCGCCGTGCTGGGCCAGGACGTACACCGAGCTCTGCGACGCCTGGCTGCCGGGTTCGTTCCGGCTGGTCGTCGCGGCCAGGCGGAGATTCCCCTCGTGCTCCGACATCGAGTACTGGTTGAGCAGGAACCCCTTGACCGAGCCTGAGGCCACGTAGCGAGGACGGTCGCCACCGCGGACGTCGAACTTGTAGACGTCCGTACGCGGCTCGACCGCCTTCTTGCGCGGCCACGCGAAGAGCTGTGGGGGAGTGCCGGTGATGTAGAGGCTGTTCCCGTTGCCGTAGACGGTCGAGCCGTCAGCGGCCACCGCGACCGGCCGCGGGTCGCCGAGGCCCTTCGCCAGGTCGAGCGTCAGCACGGTCAGCATCGAGGAACCCGCGGACGAGGACGGGCGGCTGACCTGGTCGCACGGCGTCCGGTACGTCGCCCCGCCCTCCACCTCGAAGGACGGGAGCCAGGCGTCCAGCGGGGCCTTCCACACGGCCTCCCGGTTCGCCGCCACGGCCTTCTTCTCGCCGTCGCCACCGGGGAAGTAGATGCGCGGAAGGGACCTCACCACCACGCGGACCGTCGAGCCGGTCTGCCGCGCGTCCATGTAGTCGGCGCCGGACGTCATCGTCCCGGCGACCCTGGGCCTGCCGGCCAGATCGACCAGTGTGAGGCGCGTCGCCTGCGTCGACCCGGGCAGCGGTCGACCGGGTGCCGACCGGCCCGGTCCCGGCCCTTCGAAGGGCACGGCCATGGTCTGCCGCGTCAGCACGAGCACGCGGTCACCACTGAGCAGCAGCTCCCCGCTGTCGTAGCGGGTGCCGCCCGGGAGTTCCACCGTGTGCGCCACCTTGCGCGACACCGGGTCGATGACCTTGAGGCGTCCCCGGGCGAACACGACGATCCTGCGGCCGTCGGTCTTCACGAGATCGGGCTCGTCCGCGTCCGGCTCGTGCGCGTTCGTGGTGGAGTGCTCCGGTGCGGGCGCGGGAGCCCCGGGGACCTTGTCCGCTTTCGACGCCTTCGCCAGCGCCTCCATGCCGCCGCCGCCCGGCACGCCGTCGAGCCCGTAAGGGCCGACCTTGTCCAGGGTGGCGCGGCGCAGCTCGTCGAGGAGCGCGTCGCAGCCGCCATAGGCGACGAGCCGCACCGGCGGCGCCTGGGAGTCCCGGTCGTGGACCTGCCCTGACCTGGAGCACCCGGCGCTCCCGGCCAGCAGGAGCGTCGTCGCGACCGGGAGGAGGATACGACCACGCATGGACCTTGGACGCGCGCTCTCGCGGCCCGGTTCCCCGGGGCTCGCGGATTTTCCGGTGAAGGCCGTCTTACGCGGGCGTCAGGAAGCCGAAACCGTCCCGAAACAGCGGCTGGGCAGGATCGGAACATCACCTGGTCCCTGCGGAAGGAGCTCTGCCCGATGCCTTCACCAGCCGTGTTCGACCTCGGCGACCCCGGGATGCGGGACGTTCTCGGACACTCCCACTGGCACCCCGACATCCCGGGTGTGGCGGAGGTCATCACGGGCGGGTCCGTCCGGATGGAGTGCCCCGGCCGGGAACCCGGCGGCGGCGTCCTGCTGTGCGGTCCGCTCGTCGTCGTCGGCGCGGAGCCCGGCGACGTCATCGTGGTGGACGTGCTCGCCGTCGGGCGCCCCGGCGGCGGGCGCGACGCCGGCGGCCACCCCGGGATCATCGGCTGCGCGCCGTCCGACCCCGTGGCCGTGCCCGGCGAAGCGCGCGGCCGCGACGTCGGCGGATGCCTCATCGCCCCGCTCACCGCCGGCTCCCGCATCCTGCTGCCGGTGCACGTGCGCGGCGCGAAGCTGTCGGTGGGCGACCTGCACTTCCCGCTGAGGGGCGCCTACGACTGCGGCGAGCCGGGCGTGCGCGGCTGGATCGACCTGCGCGTCAGCCTCACCCGGCAGGGCGTCGAACGGTTCCGCGTGACCGGGCCGATGCTGATGCCCGACCCGACCCCGCGCCTGTGCTAGCCGTCCCGCCGCGCGCGCTTCTCGTGCCTGGCGATCAGCGTGTCGATCTGGACGCTCAGCTTCGACCCGAGCGGCCAGCCGATGTAGTGGGTGAGGAACACGCCGATCTCGCGCAGCTCGTCCGGGGACAGCTCCCCGTTGGCCAGCGCCGCCGGGATCTGGATGTCGAGGACGTCGTTCAGCCCCTGCCCGGCGAGGGCCCCGACGAGCAGCAGCCGCCGGTCGCGCATGCTCAGCCCCGGTCGCGTCCAGATCTCGCCGAACAGGTGCTCCACGGTGATGCCGAAGAAGTCGCCGGGCCCGTCCGAGACCTCCCAGCCGTAGACCTGGCGCATCATCTCCAGCCCACGCTCACGCCGCCCCACGGCTTCGCCGCGCTCACCCCCCGGTTCGCTCCGCTCAGTCATGTTCTCTGTGGGGGGTCGACCCCCCACGCCCCCCGGTTCGCTCCGCTCAGTCATTGGCCTCTCCCACCAACCCCAGCCCCGCACCGAACCGGTCGAGGGCGATCCGGGCGAGCGGGGTGTCGACGCCGAGCTCGTCCGCCAGCTCCAGCGCGAGCGCCAGGTCCTTCTCGCCGAGATCCCGCGTGTGCCGCAGGATGTCGTACAGGTCGTCGTCCGGCTCCAGCGGCGCGGTCGTCGGCCGCAGCATGATCGAGCCCGCGCCGCCGGTGATCGCGTCGGTGTGCCGGACGACCCTGCCGAGCTTGCGCAGCGACACCCCCGCCGCCTCCGCGAGCCGCTGCGCCTCCGCGGCGGCCGTGAACGAGATGAAGTGCAGCATGTTGCGGGCCAGCTTCGCGCGGGTGCCCGCGCCGACCGGCCCCATGTGCAGGACGAGGTCCGCCCAGGCGCCGAACGGCTCGCGGCACCGCTCGAACGCCTCGTCCGACCCCCCGACCATGACCGCGAGGCTGCCCGCGCTCGCCCCCATGAACCCGCCGCTCACCGGCGCGTCCACCACCTCGATCCCGTAGCGCCGCGCTCGCGAGGCCAGGTCCTCG
Organism: Actinomadura sp. NPDC048021; assembly: GCF_040653135.1. Classification (NCBI taxonomy): domain Bacteria; kingdom Bacillati; phylum Actinomycetota; class Actinomycetes; order Streptosporangiales; family Thermomonosporaceae; genus Actinomadura; species Actinomadura sp. NPDC048021. The sequence continues at coordinate 217,898 of NZ_JBEZJQ010000010.1, read as the reverse complement.
GCGGTCCGCGCGCGGATGGTCGAGTGGACGGCGAGGACCGTGCCCGGACGCGCGCTCGCGAGGACCTCCTCGCCCACCTCCGTCACCTGGGCGTCGTCCCGGACCATGACCGAGACCAGGTCGCAGTGCGCGGCCACCTCGGCGACGCTCCTCGCGGCCCGCGCACCCGCCTTCACCAGCGGCGCCATCGCCTCGGCCCGCGCGTCGTACACGGCCAGGCCCCGGCCCGCCAGGTGGGTCGCCATGGGCGCCCCCATCTGCCCGAGCCCGACGAAGCCGACCGCCCTGCGTTCACCCTGCGGGGGGACGCGCGCATCGCTCATGCCCGGAACACCTCGCCGCCGTCCACGTTGAGGATCTGGCCGGTGATCCACGCGGCGTCGTCCGACAGCAGGAACAGGCACGCTCCCACCAGGTCCTCGGGCGACCCCATCCGCTTGAGCGCCATCTTGTCCCGGACGATCTTCTGCGACATGTTCCCCGGCACGACGGCCCGGTTGGCCTCGGTGTCGATCGGGCCCGGCGCGATCGCGTTCACGCGGATGTTCATGCCGCCCAGCTCGTGCGCGAGCTGCTGCGTGAGCCCGTTGACGCCGACCTTGGCCAGCCCGTAGAAGCCCGAGTACTGCCACGCCGCCGTGGACGACTGGTTGACGATCGAACCGCCGCCGCGCGCCTGCATGTGGGGGTGGCAGGCGCGGGCGCACAGCAGCGCGCCGTCCATGTTCACCGACATGAACTTCTTGTAGTAGTCCCAGTCGACGGTGAAGAGGAAGTCCAGCTTCATCGTTCCGAAGATGGCGGCGTTGTTGACGAGATGGTCGATCCCGCCGAACCGCTCCGCCGCCTCCCCGGCCATGGCGTCCACGGACGCGGGGTCGGACACGTCCGTCCGCACGAACAGGCCCTTGATGTCGTCCGCGACGTCCCGGCCGCGCTCGTCCACGTCCGCGACGACCACGTGGGCGCCCTCGGAGGCCAGCGCACGCGCGTACGCCTCGCCGATTCCCTGCGCGGCCCCGGTGACGACCGCGACCTTTCCCTCGAACCTCACACGCCCTCCGCGATCGCCTTGGTCTCCAGGTACTCCTCGAAACCGGCCACGCCCATCTCGCGGCCGATGCCCGACTGCTTGTAGCCCCCGAAGGGGACGTCCGCGCCGTACCAGACGCCGCCGTTCACGCTGACCGTCCCGGTCCGCAGCCTCCGCGCGACCCCGCGCGCCCGCTCGACGTCCCCGCCGTGCACCGCGCCCGACAGCCCGTACGGCGAGTCGTTCGCGATCCGCACCGCGTCGTCGTCGCCGTCGTGCGGCAGGATCACCAGCACCGGGCCGAAGATCTCCTCCCGCGCCGCGCGGGAGTCGTTGGTCAACCCGGTGATCAGCGTCGGCTCGATCCAGAAGCCCCTGTCCCGGCCCTCCGGGCGGCCGCCGCCGCAGGCGAACGCGCCGCCGTCCTTGACGGCCAGGTCCAGGTAGCCCTCGATCCGCTCGCGCTGGCGCGCCGAGATGACCGGGCCGCAGATCGTCCGGTCGTCCTGCGGGTCGCCGGCGCCGAGCTTCGCCAGCGCCCCGGCGGTGATCTCCACGGCCTCGTCGTGGCGTTCGCGCGGGACGAGGATCCGGGTCGTGATCGCGCAGCCCTGACCGGCGTGGGTGATGCCGGCGAACGCCGCGTACGAGCACGCGGCCCGCAGGTCGGCGTCGTCCAGGACCACGAACGCCGACTTGCCGCCGAGCTCCAGGAACACCCGCTTGAGCGTCCCGGCCGCGCTCGCCATCACGTCGCGCCCCGTCGCGGTGGACCCGGTGAACGACACCAGGTCGACGCGGGGATCCCGGGTGAGCTGGGCGCCCAGCGCGTGATCGGACGAGGTGACCACGTTGACCACGCCCGGCGGGATGTCGGTCTCCTCCGCGATGACCTCGCCGAGCACCGCCGCGCACCAGGGCGTGTCGGGCGCCGGCTTCAGCACCACCGTGTTGCCCGCCGCCAGCGCCGGGCCCAGCTTGGCGAGGTTGATCTGGTGCGGGAAGTTCCACGGGGTGACGGCGCCGACGACGCCCACCGCCTCCCGGACGACCCGCCGGTGGCTGGGCATCCCCATCGGCTCGGCCCGCCCGAGGTCCCGCTCCCAGCCGTACTCCTCGACCAGGTCCGCGAACCACGCGAGGTCGTCGACGGGCGCGTCCAGCTGGGCCCCGAACGTCAGGAACCTCGGCGCGCCCACCTCCTTGATCGTGAGTTCGCGCAGCTCGTCGGCGCGCCGCCGCAGCCCTTCCCGGAACTGCCGCAGGCACCGCGCGCGGAAGGCGTGGTCGGTCGACCACCCGGTCTCGTCGAACGCGCGGCGCGCGGCCGCGATCGCCCGGTCCATGTCGTCTGCGGAGGCGTCGGCGGCGGTGCCGAGCACCTCCTCGGTCGCGGGATTGATCGTCTCGAAGGCGCCGCCCGCCCCGGGGACGAGACGCCCGTCCACCAGAAGCAAGCGATCGTTTGTTCTGGACACCTGTCCAGACTACAGTTCAGCCCCCGCCGGGACGCAAGACGCCCACGCGAATTCGCGTCTGGTCACGTGCGCGTGGGCAGGGCGGCCAGGGCGAGAGTCGTTTCGTTCTTCAGGGCATCTGCCTCGGGGAGAGGGCCCTGTGCCAGGAGGGACGCGCGCGCGGCCTGGAGGGCCGGGGCGGGGAGGGACGCTATCCGGGCGGCCAGGGCAAGCGCAGTCTCCAGGGCTTCGCCGGGCGGGGTGAGGGCGGTCAGCAGGCCCCAGCTCGCGGCTTCCCGGGCGGAGATGCGGCGGGCGGTCAGGAGGGCGTCCAGGGCGCGGGGCTGCCCCACCAGGCGGGGGAGACGGACGGTGGCGCCGTCCAGGGACGGGAGGCCGTGCTCGAAGTTGAGCAGGCCGAACTCGGCGGTCTCCGACGCCACCCGGAGGTCGCACCACAGGGCCAGTTCGAAGCCGCCGCCGAAGCAGTAGCCCTCGATCGCCGCGATCACCGGCTTGGACGGGCGGGCGCGCGTGACGGCCATCGGGGGCGGGCCGCCGGCGGTCGGGGCGGGGAAGTCGCCCGCGGCCATCGCCTTCAGGTCGCTGCCCGCGCAGAAGGCCCCGCCGGCGCCGGTCACCACGGCGGCCTTCGCGTCGCCGTCCTCGAAGGCGCGGACCGCGTCGGCCAGCCGCCGGGCGGTCGGCCCGTCGACCGCGTTGCGGCGGTCCGGGCGGTCGAGGGTGATGACGTGGACGGGGCCGCGGCGTTCGGTTCGCACGCTCATGAGCGCCTCCTGTCTGGATCGATCGTCATAGTAGATAGATCGATCTAGTGAGGGCAATGGCTAGGGTGTCCCCATGACGCGCGACACACGGACCCGGCTGCTGGAGGCCAGCGCCCAGCTGTTCCGCGAGCAGGGGTACGCCGGGACGGGGCTCAAGCAGATCACCGCGGCGGGCGAGGCGCCCTGGGGGTCGCTGTACCACTTCTTCCCGGGCGGGAAGGAGCAGCTGGGGGCCGAGGCCGTGCGGCATTCGGGCGATCGGTACCTGCGCCTGTTCGACCGCGTGTTCGCGCGGGCCGACCAGAGCCTGGAGCGGTCGGTCCTCGACATGTTCCGGCTGAGCGCGGAGGCGTTGGAGAGGTCGGAGTGGGGCGACGGGTGCCCGATCGCGACCGTGGCGCTGGAGGTCGCCAGCACGAGCGAGCCGCTGCGGCACGCGTGCGCGGAGGTGTTCGCGTCGTGGGAGCTCTCCCTCGCGCGCAGGCTGGCCGAGGGCGGGATCCCGGACGCGCGCGCGAAGGATCTGTCCACCTACGTGCTGAGCGCCTTCGAGGGGGCGCTCGTGCTCAGCCGGACGGCGCACGACGTCCGTCCGCTGGAGGTGACCGCCGAGGTGGTGGCCCGGACGTTGCGGGCCGAGCTCGGCTGAGGGGCGCGGGCCCGGGGAGATGGCGGACCGGGCCGCGTGAAGTGTGGGGATGTGCCAGGCTTGTAGGGCCGATCGCCGTCCCGAGGAGTATGTCCGTGCCGCACGCCGACCTGCCGGAACGCATCGGCCCCTACCGGGTCGTCGACCGTCTCGGCGAGGGCGGCATGGGGACGGTGTACGCGGGGCTGGACGCGTCCGGGCGCAAGGTCGCCCTCAAGGTGATCCGGCGGGAGTACGCGGCCGACCGGCAGTACCGCGCGCGGTTCGAGGCGGAGGTCGCGGCGGCCAAGCGGGTGCGCGCGTTCTGCACGGCGCCGGTCCTGGACGCCGACCCCGCGGCGGACCCGCCCTACCTGGTGACCGAGTTCGTCAACGGCCCCAGCCTGGACGACGCCGTCGCGAAGGAGGGGGCGCTGCGCGGCGCCGACCTGGAGGCCGTCGCGGTCGGCATCGCGACCGCGCTGACCGCCATCCACGACGCCGGGGTGGTGCACCGCGACCTCAAGCCCGCCAACGTGCTGCTGTCCACGTTCGGGCCGCGCGTCATCGACTTCGGCATCGCCCGCTCGCTGGACGGGACGCGCCTCACCGCGACCGGCGGCATCATCGGCACGCCCGCGTTCATGGCCCCCGAGCAGCTGGACGGGCGCGGCGCGAGCCCGGCGTCCGACGTGTTCGCCTGGGGCGCGACCGTGGCCTTCGCGGCGCGCGGCGGGCCGTGCTTCGGCGGCAACTCGCTGCCGGCGGTCATCCACCAGATCATCAGCGGCGAACCCGAACTGGGCGGGCTGGACGGCACGCTGCTCAAGGCCGTCCAGGCGGCGCTGGCCAAGGACCCGGCGCGGCGGCCGTCCGCCCAGGCGCTGCTGGACGGCCTCATCTCCAGCGGGGTCCGGCAGCCCGCGCCCTCCACGCAGCACACCCAGCACACCCGGGCGCCCGGCCGGCACCGCGCCGAGACGCCGGCCCCATCGCCCACTCCGGGCGGGGACCGCGCCGAGGCGCCCTCCCGGCCGCCGACCGAGACGCCGGGGACGCAGGCGCCGGGGGTCGCCCCGGCCCTCGCCGCGGGGGAGGCCGCGGCGCTCGTCGAGGGGCAGTACCGGCAGGCCGCGCAGGCCGGCGACCCCACCGCGATGCGCAACCTCGCCGTCCTGCTCAGCGGGCAGGGGCGGACCGCCGAGGCGGAGAGCTGGAGCCGCTACGCCGACGCGATCGACGCCCGGCAGGCCGTCTACCAGCAGCCGACCGGGTACCAGCAGCAGACGGGCTACCAGGGGCAGACCGGCTACCAGGGCCACCCTTCCCAGGCGCCCCACCAGTACACGGCCGCGCGTCATGCGCACGGCAAGCCGCCCATGAACAGCCTCGCGATCTACGCGGTGTCCATGGGCGCGGTGGGTCTCATCACCTGCGGGCTGCCGTCCATCCCCGCGATCGTCGCCGGGCACATGGCCTGGGTGCGGCTGCGGCGCTCCGGCGAGCGCGGGCTCGGGCTCGCGGTGACGGGGATCGCGCTCGGCTGGATCATGGTCGCGTTCTGGGCGCTGGTCGCGTTCGGCGCGGCCCTGCCGGACGAGAACTGAGCCGAAAACCCGTTGCGGCCGCCGCGCCGCCGGTGGCACCGTTGACGACGTCAGCCCGTCCGAGACAGGGACGGTGACGCGAGACGCCCGAGAGGAGGACCGGCCATGGCTCTGGAGCAGTATCGACTCCGACTGCCCTCGGCGTCGCACGCCCGCCCCGGCCGGTATCCCGTCTCCTAGAGGCCCCGGCCGAGCCGCCGCGAGCGACGCCCGTCCAGGCGAGTTCCCCGCGGCTCTACTCCAACCGGCAGAGAGACCACTCTCAGGAAGTGGACGTTCCGGGTTCGAATCCCGGGAGCCGCACGCATGCCTCCGTAGTCCAACGGCAGAGACGGCAGCATGAGGTGCTGTGCGCTGGGGGTTCGAATCCCTCCGGAGGTACGGCGCGGGCCCGCGGCCCGCGCGAGGGGCGGCGCCGACGTTCGGAGAGTCGGGCTTGGCTGTAACCCAAGTGTCGCTGACTGAGTGGGTTCGAATCCCACCCGCCTCACCGGGGACGACGCGCCGGGGCGTTGCGCGCGGTCCGGTTCTGAACTAATGTCTGGACACGTGTCCGGAAAACCCGAACCCCTGACCGAGCCCACCCGGCGCCGCCTCACCGAGCGGCAGGCCGACACGGTGCGGCGGCTGACCACCGCCGCCGTGGTGGAGGTCGCCGAGACCGGCTACGAGGGCCTGACCGTCCGCAACGTGGCCCGCCGCGCCGGCGTGGCGCCCGCGACCGCGTACACCTACTTCGCCTCCAAGAACCACCTGATCACCGAGGTGTTCTGGCGGCGGCTCAGCGCCCTGCCCCCCGTTGAGGCGGACGGCACGCTGCGCGAACGGGTGGTGGGGACGCTCCGCGAGATCGCGCTGCTGGTCTCGGACGAGCCGGACCTCGCGGCGGCGTGCACCACCGCGCTGCTCGGCACCGACCCCGACGTCCGCGAACTGCGGACGCGGATCGGCTACGCGATCCGCGAACGGCTCCGCGCGGCGCTGCGCGAGCACGACGACCCCAAGATCCTCGGCGCGCTGGAACTGGCCTACACCGGCGCGCTCCTGTACGCGGGCATGGGCTACACCTCCTACGCCCGCATGGCCGACCGGCTCGCCGAGATGGCGGAGCTCATCCTGCCCGAACCCCCCGAGTGAGGTGACGGCCGTGGACCCTGCCGCGCAGGTCTCCTACAGCCCCTTCGACTACGCCGTCCACGAGGATCCCTACCCCCTCTACGCGCGCCTCCGCGAGGAGGCGCCCCTCTACCGCAACGACGAGATCGGCTTCTGGGCGCTGTCCCGGCACGCCGACGTGTCCGCGGCCTTCCGCGACCACGCGACCTTCTCCAACTCCCACGGCGTCTCGGTGGAGCCGAGCGCCTGGGGCCCCCACGCGCCCCGGACGATGTCGTTCCTCGCGCTCGACCCGCCGCGCCACACCCGCATGCGCGCCCTGGTGTCCAAGGGGTTCACGCCACGGCGGGTCAAGGAGCTGGGGGACGGAATCCTCGCACTGACCAGGCGCCACCTGGAGCCGGCCCTGGAGAAGGGCGAGTTCGACTTCGTCTCCGACTTCGCCGGCCTCCTTCCCATGGACGTCATCTCGGAGATGATGGGCGTCCCCGAGGCCGACCGGGCCGAGGTGCGCCGGCTCGCCGACACGGTCGTCCACCGGGAGGAGGGGCTGAACGACGTCCCGCCCGCGGGGATGGACGCGGCGCTCACCCTCGCCGGCTACTACCAGGACATGGTCGCCGAGCGGCGCCGCGCGCCGGCCGGCGACCTGACCTCCGCGCTCCTGGACGCCGAGATCGACGGCGACCGGCTGGAGGACGAGGAGGTCATCGCCTTCCTGTTCCTGATGGTGGTCGCCGGGAACGAGACCACCACCAAGCTGCTCGCCAACGCCCTGTACTGGGGGGCGCGCAACCCCGACCAGGGCGCCAAGCCGCTCCGCGACCCGGCCCGCGTGGACGACTGGGTGGAGGAGACGCTCCGCTACGACACCTCCAGCCAGATGCTCGCCCGGAAGGTCGTGCGCGACGTCGAGCTGCACGGGCGGCGCGTCCGCGAGGGCGACCGCGTGCTCCTGCTGGTCGGATCGGCCAACCGCGACCCCCGCGCGTTCGACGACGCCGACGCCTACGACCTCGACCGCGACACCTCGCAGCTCGTCAGCTTCGGCGGCGGACGGCACTTCTGCCTCGGCGCGAACCTGGCGCGGCTGGAGGCGCGCATCGCGCTGACCGAGTTCGTGCGCCACGTCTCCTCCTACGAGGTCGACTACGACGGCGCGGAGCGCGTGCACTCGGTGAACGTCCGCGGTTTCGCCGCCCTGCCCCTGCGCGTGGAGGTGCGCTGATGCCCAGGTTCGACCCCCATCCGCGGCGGCGCCCGGCCGTGGTGACCGGCGCCTCCTCCGGGATCGGCGCGGCGACGGCGACGGCGCTGGCGATGGCCGGGCACCCGGTCGCGCTCGGCGCGCGGCGCGTCGACAAGTGCGAGGAGCTGGCCGCGACGGTCCGGGCCGGCGGGGGAGAGGCGTTCGCGCACCCGCTGGACGTCGCCGACTCCGACTCGGTCAAGGCGTTCGCCGCGGCGGCCGCCGACGCGCTCGGCCCCGTCGAGGTCGTCGTCTCCAGCGCCGGCGACCTGTCCGCCGGGCGCCTGCACGAGCTCGACACCGCCGAGTTCCTCGCGCAGGTGCAGGTCCACCTCGTCGGCGCGCACCGGCTCGTGTCGCAGTTCGTCCCGCAGATGGTGGCGCGGCGGCGCGGCGACATCGTGTTCGTCTCCTCCGACACCGTCCCCGCGCCGCGCTCCTGGACGGGCGCCTACGTCGCGGCCAAGAACGGCGTCGAGGGGATGGCCCGCACCATGCAGATGGAGCTGGAGGGGACGGGCGTGCGGGCGTCCGTCGTCCGGCCGGGGCCGACCGCGACCGGCATGGGCATGAGCTGGGACGCGGAGACCACCGGCGCCGTCCTGGAGGACTGGGCCAGGTGGGGCCACGCCCGCCACCCCTACTTCCTGCGCCCGTCCGACGTCGCCGCCGCCGTCGCCGCGATCGTCGCGACCCCGCGCGGCGCCCATCTCCGGCTCGTCGAGGTCCAGCCCGAAGCACCGTTGGAGGAGTCGTGACCGCACTGGTGGAGCCGCGCGTCGTGTCGGGCGGGCCCGACCACCTGGAGGAGCTGCGCTCGGACCCGATCGGGCTGATGCGGCGGGTCCGGGAGGAGTGCGGCGACGTCGGCGAGTTCCGCCTCGCCGGACGCCGCGTCGTGCTGCTGTCGGGCGCGGAGGCCAACGAGTTCTTCTTCCGCGCCCCCGACGAGGAGCTCGACCAGGCCGAGGCCTACCCCTTCATGACGCCGATCTTCGGCGAGGGCGTGGTGTTCGACGCCACGCCGGAGCAGCGCCGCGAGGCCCTGCACAACCAGGCCCTCAAGGGCTCGTTCATGAAGGGGCACGCCGCGACGATCTCCGCCGAGGTCGACCGGATGGTCGCCGGCTGGGGCGAGGAGGGCGAGATCGACCTGCTCGACTTCTTCGCCGAGCTGACGATCTACACCTCGTCCGCGTGCCTGATCGGGCGCAAGTTCCGCGAGCAGCTCGACCGCCGGTTCGCCGACCTGTACCACGACCTCGAACGCGGCACCGACCCGATCGCCTACGTCGACCCCCACGCCGACATCGAGAGCTTCCGGCGGCGGGACGCGGCGCGCGCGGCGCTGGTGGAGCTCGTCCAGCAGATCATGGACTCGCGGCCGCCGAACCCGCCCAGGCAGGACCGCGACCTGCTCGACGTGCTGATGTCGATCCGGGACGCGGACGGCGCGCTCAAGTTCGACGCCGACCAGGTCACCGGCATGTTCATCTCGATGATGTTCGCCGGGCACCACACCACGTCCGGCACCGCCGCCTGGACGCTCATCGAGCTGCTCCGCCACCCCGGCGTCCTGGACGGCGTGGTCCGCGAGCTGGACGAGCTGTACGCCGACGGCCGCGAGGTCTCCTTCCAGGCGCTGCGCGCCATCCCGAACCTGGAGTCGGCGATCAAGGAGGCGCTGCGGCTGCATCCGCCGCTGATCCTGCTGCTGCGGGTCGCGCAGTCCGACCAGGAGGTGGTCGGGCACCGCATCCCGGCGGGCACCATGGTCGGCTGCGGCCTCGCCGTGTCCAACCGGATCGAGGCCGACTTCCCCGACGCCGACGCCTTCCACCCCGAGCGCTACGCCGCGCCCCGCGAGGAGGACGTGCTCCACCGCTGGACGTGGGTGCCGTTCGGCGCGGGCCGGCACCGCTGCGTCGGCGCGAACTTCGCGATGATGCAGCTCAAGGCCATCTTCTCGGTGCTGCTGCGGGACTGGGAGTTCGAGCCCGCCCAGCCGCCGGAGAGCTACCGCGACGACCACTCGAAGATGGTCGTCCAGCTCGCCCAGCCCTGCGCCGTCCGCTACCGCCGGAGGCGCCGGTGAGGATCGAGGCCGACCTGGACCTGTGCCAGGGACACGCCATGTGCGAGCTGGAGGCCCCCGACGTCTTCGAGGTGCCGCCCAAGGGCAAGGTCCGCGTCCTGGACGCGGAGCCGCCCGAGGGCACGCGCGCCGAGGTGGCCTCCGCCGTCCGCTACTGCCCGACCCAGGCCCTCAGACTGCTGGAGACATGATGCCCGCGTTCCCCCGTGAAGAGCTCGACGCGATGGTCGAGCACTGGCTGGAGGCCAACCGCCGCTGCGAGGAGGCCGGCGACTGGCGCCCGCTCGCCGACCTCTACACCGAGGACGCCACCTACGGCTGGAACATCGGCCCCGACCAGGACTTCATGGCCGTCGGCCGGGACGAGATCCGCGACATCGCGCTCGGCTCGGAGATGGGCGGCCTGGACGGCTGGACGTATCCGTACCAGAGCATCCTGATCGACGAGCGCAAGGGCGAGGTCGTCGGGTTCTGGAAGCAGGTCGCCGACGCGAGCCGCCCCGACGGGACCCCCTACGAGGTGCTCGGCATCGGCGGGTCCTGGTTCCGCTACGCGGGGGACCGGCGGTGGTCGTGGCAGCGCGACTGGTTCGACCTCGGCAACGTCACCTCGGTGTTCGTCGAGATGATGAAGGCCGGGGTGCTGTCGGACGGGATGAAGCGGCGGCTGGAGCGGGCGGCGTCCGGCGAGCCGATCCCCGGCTACTACCCGCGGGGGGAGAGCCCCGTCCCGATCTGGTGACCCGGGGGGCCGCCGGTCAGATCTGGCCCTCGGGCTTCGCCGGGATCGTCGCCTTGATCGCCGGCCCGAGCTCGATCAGCACGTCGCCGGCCGGGTTGTACTTCGGCGGCACCGTCACCTCGACGTAGGCCTGCCGCCCCACGGCGGTGAAGGTCACCGGCCGCTCCGAGGGCTGCCCGAACCAGTCGATCCCGTTGATGGTCACCAGCTCCGAGGTCTGGCGGAGCGTGGCGGGCAGGGGGACTCCGCAGCGCAGCGCGATCGCGGGGGAGCCCCATGCGGCGGTCAGCGGCGAGTCAGGGGAGGTGTCGCGGCGCTTCTGCCCGTGCACCTTCTCGGGCAGCCGCAGCCCCTGGCAGAGCCGCCGGGTCGCCGCGTCCGGGTTCGGAACCGGAACCTGCACGGCCCCGTCTCCGCACGCCGCGGCGAACAGCGCCAGGCAGCCGAGGACGGCGAGGGAGCGGTGCGCTGCCGCGGAACGTTCAGATGTGGACGATCGGGCACGTGAGGGTCCGCGTGATGCCCTCGACGCCCTGGATCTGCGCGACGACGAGCTTGCCCAGCTCGTCCACATTCCGCGCCTCCGCTCGGACGATCACGTCATAGGGTCCGGTGACGTCCTCCGCCCGGGTCACGCCGGTGATGCCGGAGATGTGGTCCGCCACCTCGGCGGCCTTGCCGACTTCGGTCTGGATGAGGATGTAGGCCTGCACCATCACGTCCTCCCCAAGCGGAGAATCAACCGTCGGAAGGTTCACCGTATCGTGTTACGCGCCGCCGCGGGCGGTCGGGGTACGGCGTGCCCGGTACGAACCGGGAGAAAACCGGGAAAGCGGGGGAACAGCGCAAATGGGCACGATCGGGGAGCTGGGCGAGTTCGGCCTGATCGGCCGCCTGACCCGGCGGCTGCCCCAGGGCCCGGCGGTCCGGCTCGGCCCCGGCGACGACGCCGCGGTGATCGCCGCGCCGGACGGCCGCGTCGTCGCCACCACCGATCTGCTCGTGGAGGGGCGGCACTTCCGCCTCGACTGGTCCGGCCCCTACGACATCGGGCGCAAGGCCGCCGCGCAGAACCTCGCCGACGTCGTCGCCATGGGCGCGAACCCCACGGCGCTGCTCGTCGGCTTCGCCGCCCCGCCCGCGACCCGCGCCGACTGGGCCGAGCGGCTCTACGACGGCCTCGCCGACGAGTGCCGCGCGGCGGGGGCGTCCGTCGCGGGCGGCGACGTCGTGGCCGCGCCGCGGGTCACGCTCGCGATCACCGCGCTCGGCGACCTCGGCGGGGCGGCGCCCCTCACCCGGTCCGGGGCGCGCCCGGGCGACGTCGTGGCCGTCCGGGGCAGGCTGGGCTTCGCCGCCGCCGGGCTCGCGCTCCTGGAGGCCGGGCGGGACGGGCCCGAGGAGCTGATCGCGGCGCACCGGCGTCCCGAGCCGCCCTACACCGCCGGGGAGGAGGCGCGGACCCACGGCGCCACCGCGCTTCTCGACGTCAGCGACGGGCTCGTCCAGGACCTCGGGCACATCGCCGCCGCGAGCGGCGTCCGGATCGACCTCGACTCCGCCTCCGTGCCCGTCCCGGAGATCCTCGGGCCGGACGGGCTGCGCCGCGCGCTCACCGGCGGTGAGGACCACGCGTTCGCCGGGACGTACCCGGCGGACGCCGTCCTGCCGCCCTCCTGGAGGCGGATCGGGACCGTCGCCGAAGGGGCCGGGGTGCGCGTGGACGGGCGCCCGCCGCCCCCCGGAGCATGGGATCATTTCCCAGGCTGAACACCCCGGCGGAGTCAGCGCGTACAGCCGTGTGCGTTGACACATCCGGTAGGCATGCTTGGGACGGGTTTGGTATACATCCTGTGATCGAAGAGGGATGGGATGGGACGACACTCCAGGTTTGAGCAACCGGACGACGACCCCGTACCGGGCGCGGAAGCGTCGCGAGGGCCGTACTTCGGGGCTCCGGTCGACCCCTCTTACGACCTCTTCTCCGGTCCGACCGACGACCGCGTGTACGTCTCGCCGCACGAACAGGTCAGGGCGGGCACGCCGCCGGTCACCGAGCGTCAGCACGACCCGCCGCCCGACCCGTACCGCTTCGCCCCGCTCCCCGGGGACTACCCCGGCGACTACCCGGGCGCTCCCGCGGCGGCGTTCCCCGAGCAGCCGCGCGAGCTGCCGCCCGAACCCGGCGGCACGCCCGGCGCCCCGGAGTCCGGCGACTCCGCCGCGGACGGCTCCGGCAGGAGCGGCTGGACGAAGATCGTCTCCGTGCTCCCGCTCCCGCTGCTCCCGATCGTCGCGCTCGTCATCGCCGTGGGGATCGTCTCCTACGCGCTGAGCACCCAGCAGATCTCCCTCAACTTCGCGGGCGGCTCCCCGAAGACCTCCCAGACCGACCCCCGCGACAACCAGATCACCCAGCGCGGCCCCGGCGGGCGCGCCAGCCGCGGCGCGGGACGCCCCGACGGCCTCGTCATCGGGTTCCGCGTCGCCTCCCGCACCCCCGGCGGGTTCAAGGCGACCGCCACCATCGCCAACAAGGGGCAGCGGCCCGTCAGCGCGTGGGCGCTGGCCTTCAAGATCCCGAACGTCTCGGTCACGGCCGTGCAGGGCGCCACCGTCGTGCGGACCGGCCGGGTCCCCTTCGTCCGCGGCCGCACCGCGATCGCGCCCGGCGGCTCCGTGCGGATCGTTTTCGCCGCGCTGGGCGCTCCGTCCAGGCCGTCCGCCTGCGTCCTCAACAAGCTGCCCTGCACGCTGGTCTGAGGCGCACTCCGGGAGACGCCCTCCGCCGGATCGCCGCTTCCCACAGATCACCATAAAGTGGGCTGTATGACGCGCACTGCCTCCGCCCCGCCCCTCGTGCTCACCATCGCGGGCTCGGACTCCGGCGGCGGCGCCGGCATCCAGGCGGACCTGAAGACCATGCTCGCGCTCGGCGTCCACGGGATGAGCGTCGTCGCCGCCGTCACCGCGCAGAACTCCCTCGGCGTCCAGGGCTACTGGGAACTGCCCCCCGAGGCCGTGCGCGCCCAGCTCGACTCGGTCCTGTCCGACATCGGCGTCCACGCGATCAAGACCGGCATGCTCGCGTCCACCGCCCTCGTCGAGGTCGTCGCCGAGGCGCTCGCCACGTCCGGCGCCCCCGCCGTCGTCGACCCGGTCGGCGTCTCCAAGCACGGCGACTCCCTGCTCGCGCCGGAGGCCGTGGACGCCGTCCGCTCGGTGCTGCTGCCGGCCGCGACCGTCGTCACGCCCAACCTGTACGAGGTGGAGCAGCTCACCGGCGTCAAGGTCGTGGACGAGTCCGGGCTGCGCGAGGCCGCCGAGGCGGTCAAGGCGCTCGGCCCCGCCTGGGTGCTGATCAAGGGCGGCCACCTGCCGGGCGAGCCCGCCGACCTGCTGTTCGACGGCGAGCGCGAGCACCGCTTCACCGCCCCCAGGCACGACAACCGGCACACCCACGGGACCGGCTGCACGCTCGCGTCCGCCATCGCCTCGCACCTGGCGCTCGGCGACGACGTCCCGGCGGCGGTGGCCAAGGCCAAGGAGTACGTGACGGGCGCGATCGCGGCGGGTTTCCCGCTCGGCGCCGGCATCGGCCCCGTCGACCACGCCTGGCGGTACCGCGACTGAACGGCGCCGCGACCCCCGGGAACGCGAAAGTCGGCTCACCGGGAATCCCGATGAGCCGACCGAAGCCGTGAAGCGGACCGCCCCGCGGGGGCGGCCCGGCCGGGCTCAGACCGTCGGCTTGACGATCTTGCCGGCCTTGATGCAGGACGTGCAGGCGTTGATCCGCTTGGTGCTGCCGTTCACGACGGCGCGCACGCGCTGGATGTTGGGGTTCCAGCGGCGCGGGGTGCGGCGGTGCGAGTGGGAGACGCGCATGCCGAAACCGGGTCCCTTGCCGCAGACGTCGCAGACGGAAGCCACGGGAAACTCCAAGTGGTGTCGATGCTCTGATCGGAGCGCCACCCGGCTGCCGCCTCGGGCGGGCCGGGCATCATGGACGCTCACTGATGAGCGCCACGAACGTGGCGCGTGGACCAGACTAGCCGACAGCGCGACGGGTTAGCGAATCGGCGGCGCCGCGACCCGGCGGCGCGGAAGGGAGCACGGTGGCCCTCGACCATGCGGCGGCGCGGCGGTGGTGCAGGCTCGCGGCGGAGGCCCTCGGGCGGACGAGAGCCGAGATCGACGCCCTCAACGTGTTCCCCGTCCCGGACGGCGACACCGGCACCAACCTGCACCTGACCGTCGTCGCGGCGGCCGACGCCCTCGACGAGCCGCCGGGCGGCGCGGACCCGTGGCGGACCCTGGCGCAGGGCGCGCTGCTCGGCGCCCGGGGCAACTCCGGTGTGATCCTGAGCCAGGTGTTCCGGGGCCTCGCCGACGTCCTCGGCCCGCTGGAGGCGCCCCCGGACGGCGCGTCGCTCGCGGCCGCCCTCGACCACGCGTCCGTCCTGGCCCGCGGCGCCGTCGAGCACCCCGTCGA
This sequence comes from Actinomadura sp. NPDC048021, assembly GCF_040653135.1. Classification (NCBI taxonomy): domain Bacteria; kingdom Bacillati; phylum Actinomycetota; class Actinomycetes; order Streptosporangiales; family Thermomonosporaceae; genus Actinomadura; species Actinomadura sp. NPDC048021. Next base: position 202,688 of record NZ_JBEZJQ010000010.1, on the reverse strand, counting down.
GGGCACGATCCTGAGCGTCCTCGCCGAAGCCGCCGCGGCCTGCGCGGCGGCACCCGGAACCGCGCTCCCGGAGGCCGCGCGGGCCGCCGCCGCGGGCGCCCGGCAGGCGCTGCGCCGCACCCCCGGCCAGCTGGAGGTGCTGGCCCGCAGCGGCGTCGTGGACGCCGGCGCGGCCGGGCTCTGCGTGGTGCTCGACGCCCTCGCCGCCGTGATCACCGACGAGTACCCCGAGCGGTACGACGTCCCGCCCCGCACCGCCGGGACGCCCGCGCCCGCGGGCCGGACCCGGGCGCCGCAGGGCTTCGGCTACGAGGTGATGTACCTGCTGGACGCGCCCGACGGCGCCGTCCACACCCTGCGCGAACGCCTCGACGTCCTCGGCGACTCCCTCGTCGTCGTCGGCGGCGACGGGCTGTGGAACGTGCACGTCCACGTCGACGACGCCGGGGCCGCCGTCGAGGCGGGCATGGCGGCGGGACGCCCGCACCGGATCCGCGTCACCTACCTGGACGCCGCCGAAGGCGGACCGCACGCGCCGCACACCGGCCGCGCGGTGGTCGCCGTCACCGCCGCCGACGGGCTGGCCGCGCTGTTCGAGGAGAGCGGGGCCCGGGTCGTGCGGCGCGAGCCCGGAGCCGTCCCGCCCCTCGCGGTGCTCGCCGAGGCCATCCTCGCCGCGGGCGACGAGGTGGCCGTGCTGCCGAACGAGCCGGAGGTCCTCGCCCTCGCCGAGGCCGCCGCGGAGCGCGCGAGGGACGGCGGCGCGCGGATCGCGGTGGTCCCGACGAAGGCGTCCGTCCAGGGCATGGCGGCGCTCGCCGTGCACGACCCGCTGCGCCGCTTCGCCGAGGACGTGATCGAGATGACCCGCGCCGCCGGCGCCACCCGCTTCGGCCACCTGGAGGTCGCCGCGCAGGAGGCGGTGACGAGCGCCGGCCTCTGCCAGCCCGGCGACGTCCTCGGCCTGATCGAGGGCGACGTCGCGACGATCGGCGCGGACCTCGCCGCGGTGGCCCGCGATGTCCTCGACCGGATGCTGTCGGGCGGCGGCGAGCTGGTCACGCTGATCCCCGGCCGGCACGCCCCGCCCGGCCTCGCCGCCGGCCTGGAGGACCACTTGCGCCGGCGGCGCCCCGACGCGGAGGTCGGCGTCTACGCCGGCGACCAGGAACGCTACCCCCTCCTCATCGGCGTCGAGTGATTCCCGTCGTCCCCATCGGCTAGAAAAGACCCGTGGCAACTCTCGACGAGCCGTTGCGCAAGGTCCTCGGCGACAAGACGGCCAACGCGCTGAAGAAGGGCCTCGACCTGCACACGGTCGGCGACCTGCTGCACCACTACCCGCGCCGCTACGCCCACCGCGGCGAGCTGACGCAGCTCAGCGGCCTGCAGGACGGCGAGCACGTGACGGTCATGGCCGAGGTCGTGAAGGTGCAGGGCCGCTCCCTCACCCGCAGCCCCGGGTACGTCCTGGAGATCACCGTCACCGACGGGACCGGCGAGCTCAAGCTCAGCTTCTTCGGCCGCAAGGGCTCCTACCGTCCCGAGAAGGAGCTGTCCCCGGGCACCCGCGGCCTGTTCGCCGGGAAGATCAGCACCTACGTGCCCCGCAGCGGCAGGACCGTCCGGCAGCTGACCCACCCGCAGTACAAGGTCGTCCACGAGAAGGGCGCCGAGGAGGCCGCGCAGGAGTGGGCCGACGAGATCATCCCGATCTACCCGTCCGCCAAGTCGCTGCCCATCGAGGCGATCAGCACGTCCGTCGAGACCGTCCTCGGCCAGCTCGACCTGCCGGACGACCCCATGCCCGCCGCGCTCCTGCGCCGCCGCCACCTGATCGGCCTGCGGGAGGCGTACGAGGGCATCCACCGCCCCCGCACCTGGGACGAGCTCGGCCGCGCCAAGGCCCGCCTCAAGTGGGACGAGGCCTTCGTCGTCCAGGTGGCCCTGGCCCAGCGCCGCGTCGCCGCCGCGGCCCTGCCCGCCAAGCCCCGCCCCCCGTCCTTCGAGGGCGTCCAGTCGGAGTTCGACGCGCGCCTGCCCTTCGAACTCACCGAGGGCCAGCGCCAGGTCGGCGACGAGATAGCCGCCGACCTGGCCGAACACCACCCGATGCACCGCCTCCTCCAAGGCGACGTCGGCGCCGGAAAGACGGTGGTCGCGTTGCGGGCGATGTTGCAGGTGGTGGACGGGGGAGGGCAGGCCGCGCTGCTGGCGCCGACCGAGGTGCTCGCGCAGCAGCACTACCGGTCGATCACCGGGATGCTCGGCGACCTGGCGCAGGCCGGGCAGATCGGCGGCGCCGAGCACGCCACCCGGGTGGCGCTGCTGACCGGGTCGCAGGGGGCGAAGGCGCGCAAGGAGGCGCTGCTGGAGGCGGCGTCCGGCGCGGCCGGGATCGTCGTCGGCACCCACGCGCTGCTGCAGGAGACCGTCCAGTTCGCCGACCTCGGGCTCGTCGTGGTCGACGAGCAGCACAGGTTCGGCGTCGAGCAGCGCGACGCCCTGCGCGAGAAGGTCGACGGCGGCCGTCCCCACGTGCTGGTCATGACGGCGACGCCGATCCCGCGCACCGTGGCCATGACCGTCTTCGGCGACCTGGAGACGTCGGTGCTCGGGCAGCTCCCGGCGGGCCGGTCGCAGATCCAGACGCACGTCGTCCCGCCGGAGAAGCCCGCGTTCCTCGCCCGTACCTGGGAGCGCATCAAGGAGGAGGCGGCGAACGGCCGGCAGATCTACATCGTCTGCCCGCGCATCGGCGAGCAGGAGGGCGACGAGGGCGACGCCGTCGTCGCCGAGGAGGGCGAGCGCCGGTCCCCGCTGGGGATCATGGAGGTGCTGCCGAAGTTGGAGGAGCTCCTCGACGGGCTGCGCATCGGCGTCCTGCACGGCAAGCTGCACCCGGACGAGAAGGACGCGGTGATGCGCCGCTTCACCGCGCGGGAGCTCGACGTCCTGCTCGCCACCACGGTCATCGAGGTCGGCGTGGACGTGCCCAACGCCACCGTCATGGTGATCATGGATGCGGACCGGTTCGGCGTCTCCCAGCTCCACCAGCTGCGCGGGCGCGTCGGCCGCGGCTCCCTGCACGGCCTCTGCCTGCTCGTCACCGACGCCGCGCCGGGCAGCAAGGCCCGCGAGCGGCTGGACGCGGTCGCCTCCACCACCGACGGGTTCAAGCTGTCCCGGCTCGACCTGGAGCAGCGCCGCGAGGGCGACGTGCTCGGCGCCGCGCAGGCCGGCCGCTCGTCCAGCCTGCGGCTGCTCACGCTCCAGCGCGACGAGGACGTCATCCGCGACGCCCGCGAGGAGGCCACCGCGCTCGTCGAGGCCGATCCGGACCTGTCGGAGCATCCCGGCCTGGCCACCGTCCTGGCGTCCCTGCTGGACGAGGAGCGCGCGGACTTCCTGGAGAAGACATAACCGGTATTGCCGACCTATTTGGTTGACAACAGCGCCCGGGCGGGACACGATGAACGCGTGAACCCGAGTCGTGCGCTGATCGCCCGCCTCCACGTCGACCTCCGGCGCCAGGCGAGCGCCCTGTGTTCCCGTCGCTGATCCCGAGCCCCCGGCGGGCCCCTGCCCGCCTCCGGATCCGACGGCCGACCAGGAGGCCACCCCCATGACTCGAAGCATCCGGCTCGACCAGGCGGAGGCGTCCCTCCGCGACCCCGACCCCGCGACCCGCGCCGGCGCCCTCACGGCGCTCGCCCGCGCCGCCCGCGCCGGAGAAGCGCCCCGCGGCACCGGCGACACCTTCGCCTGGGCGCTCGCCGACGAACACGAAGACGTCCGCCGCGTCGCCGCAGACGCCCTGCGCGACCTGCCCGAGCTCTACTTCGGCGACGACGGCGTCGACGCCCTGCTCCTCGCCGCGGCCCGCGGCCGCGACACCGCCGTCCGCGACACCGCCGCCGACCTCATCGGCATCCTCGCCAAAGGCGCCGGCGAACTGTACGCCCAAGGCTTCGAGGACGACGAACCGCAGGTCCGCATCCAGGCCGTCCTCGGCCTCATCGCGCTGCGCGAGACCGCCCGCGTCGCCGAGGCCGCCGACGACCCCTCCCGCGAGGTCCGCGTCGCCGTCGCCGAAGGCCTCGGCCGCCTCGCCCACCCCTCCGGCCTCCCCGCGCTCGAACACCTCCTCACCGACCACGACCCCGTCGTCCGCATCGCCGCCCTCACCGCCGCCGCCGAACTCGGCATCCCCGAACCCCTCGAAGGACGCGTCGTCACCGCGATCGCCCACACCAACTGGCAGGTCCGCTGCCACGCCGTCCGCGCCCTCGCCCAGGCCCGCCCCGACGTCGCCGTCCAACCCCTCATCAAGGCCCTGCACGACCGCACGGTCGACGTCCGCAGAGCCGCCGTCCAGGCCCTCGAACAGTGGGCCACCGACAACCCGGAGGTAGTGACCGCCCTGACCGAAACCCTCGCCGACCCCGACCCAGGCGTCCGAACCCAAGCCCGCTGGAGTCTTGCTTAATTGCCTTTTTCTCCTCCTTCGGGCCTGGCGGCCCTCCATCGTCGATAAAGGCGGGCGATCGCTGGCATCGCTTCGTCTCGCCTGGCGGCTCGCTGCGCGATCAGATTCTTGCTTCGCTTGAATCTGCCTTCGGACGCGATCGCAACGGGGAGGTCGTTGCGGGGTTGCTGCGGTGGCTGAGGCCGTCGTAGTAGTGGGTTTCTGTTGTCTTGCACGGCTCGCCTGGCGGCTCGCTAGGCGGTGAGGATCTCGCGTTCGCTCGTTTGAGTAGGGCGCGAAGGTGACGTGGCCGGTCCTTCGGTCCGGAGTTGGTACCGGCCGCGAGCGGGCCGTCAGCGTGGCACGGCGCTGGCGGCCCGCTGTGCTTATTGCTTACGCCCCGTCTTCGATCTCATCCTTCTGCGCAGACCTCAGCCACCGCCGCAACCACGCAACAGCCTCAATGGTTGCGATCGCGTCCGAAGGCAGGTTCGAGCTTGCGAGAACCTGATCGCGCAGCGAGCCGCAAGGCGAGACGGAGCGATGCCAGCGATCGCCCGCGTTTTTCGACGATGGAGGGCCGCCAGGCCCGAAGGAGGAGAAGAACGCAATACTAAGACCGTGAGTCGGGTTATTGCGGGTAGTGCTGGGGGGCGGCGGTTGGCCGTGCCGGCGGGGCGGGAGACCCGGCCGACCAGCGATCGGGCGCGGGAGGGGCTTTTCTCCACGGTTCTGGCGTTGCTCGGGCCGCTGGACGGGCTGCGTGTCGCCGATCTGTACGCGGGGTCGGGGGCGGTGGGGCTTGAAGCGCTGTCGCGGGGGGCCGGGCATGCGCTGCTGGTCGAGTCGCATCCGCGGGCGATGAAGGTGATCCGGCAGAACGCCGAGACGCTCGGGTTGCCGGGTGCCGTCCCCTGCGCCGACAAGGTGGAGCGGCTCGTCCGCAAGGCGCCGGACGAGCCCTACGACCTGATTTTCGCCGACCCGCCTTACGCGCTGGCGGACGTGTCCGTGACCTCTCTGCTGGAGGAGCTGCGCGACAACGGGTGGGCGTCCCCGGATGCGCTGGTCGTGGTGGAACGCGCCGCGCGGGGCCCGGCGCTGGAGTGGCCCGACGGGTATGAGGCGGAGCGGGAGCGGCGTTACGGCGAGGCGGTGTTCTGGTACGGCCGTGCGGTCGCCCGTTGACATTCCGGTGGTTCGGGTAGGGGAACGCCCATGAAGCCCGGGATCGACCGCGCGGTGGCGCGTACCTGGGTCATCACCCTGCTCTTTTTTCTGGCGCTGATGGTGAACGTCACCTACGTACAGGGCTTCCAGGCGCAGAGCCTGCGGGACGACTCGCTCAACGCCCGGCAGTTCGAGGACCGGTTCAAGATCGACCGGGGGCCGATCGTGGCGGGCGGCGAACGGCTCGCGTGGTCCGAGCAGGTCGGCGACGACCGGTTCCAGCGCCGCTACAAGGACGGCGCCGCGTTCGCGCCGGTCACCGGCTACTTCTCGGTGTTCTCCCAGACCGGTCTGGAGGAGGCCGAGAACCATTTCCTGGACGGGACCGACGCCCGTCTCGCCACCTCCAACCTCGTCGACAAACTGATCGGCAAGCACGTCCCCGGCGGGACGGTGGAGTCCACCATCGATCCGGACGCGCAGCGCGCCGCCTACGAGGCGCTGAAGTCCAGCGGCGCGGGCCGGGGCGCGGCGGTCGTCCTCGACGCGCGCACCGGCGCGATCCGGGTGATGGCCTCCACGCCGTCCTACGACCCGAACGAGGTGTCGACGCTCGACCGGAAACGGGCCACCGAGGCGTTCGACCGGCTCGGCGACCAGCCGCGCAAGCCGCTGCTCAACAAGGCCGCCTACGAGCTGTTCCCGCCCGGCTCCACGTTCAAGACCGTGGTCGCCGCGGCGGCGCTGAGGTCGGGCACGAGCGAGGACACGCGGGTCAGGGCCGGGCGCAGCTACAGGCCTCCGGGCGCCGGGCAGGCGATCAACAACGACGCGGGCGACATCGGCGGCTCCTGCGACCTCTCCCGGATCCCTCTCATCGAGGCGTACGCGCAGTCCTGCAACACCACGTTCGCCTATATGGGCGCCCAGAAACCGGGCAACGACGCCGTGAACGCGCAGGCGGGCAGGTTCGGGTTCGGCGACCGGATCGAGTTCGCGCACGGGCTGAAGAGCGCCTCCAGTTCCTTCCCGGCGACCGACCAGCCGTCGCTCAGCGCGCTCGGTTCCATCGGGCAGGGCAGCACGGTCGCCTCGCCGCTGCAGATGGCCATGGTCGCCGCCGCGGTCCTCGACGACGGGGAGGTCATGCGGCCCCGGCTGGTGGACAGGCTGCGCGCCCCGGACGGGTCGACGGTCGACAAGATCTCGTCCCAGCGGATGTCGCGCGCGCTGACCGCGGACCAGGCGAAGCAGATGCGGGACATGATGGAGGCCGTGGTCGAGCGGGGCACCGGCAAGTCACTGCGGGGGACGTCCATCCTCGGCGGCAAGACCGGGACCGCCGACGTCGAGGGCGCCTCCTACAACGACCGTTGGTTCATCGGGTTCGGCCCGCGCAGCGACCCCCGGTACGCCGTCGCGGTGATGACCGAGGCGTCCGGCTACGGCATCGAGTCGGGCCCCGTCGCGGCCAGGATCATCGACGCGCTGCGCGGCTGAGGACGGCCCCGGCGAGCCCGGTGGAAACCCGGCCGAATGCGATTTGGTACGTTCACGCCGCAGGTCAGAAACCGGGACCGAAGGGGTTCGCGCCGTGCGCCGTGTCGTCTGTCCGGGATCGTTCGACCCCGTCACCAACGGGCATCTCGACATCATCAGCCGCGCCTCCCGCCTCTACGACGAGGTGGTCGTCGCCGTGCTGATCAACAAGAGCAAGAAGAGCCTGTTCACCGTGGACGAGCGTGCCGACATGATCTCCGAGGTCACCCGGGAGTACGGCAACGTGTCGGTCGACACCTTCTACGGGCTCACCGTCGACTACTGCAAGGAGCAGGACATCCCGGTGATCGTCCGGGGGCTCCGTGCCGTCAGCGACTACGAGTACGAGCTGCAGATGGCCCAGATGAACCACCGGATCGCCGGCGTGGAGACGCTGTTCATGGCGACCAACCCCGAGTACGCGTTCCTGTCCTCCAGCCTGATGAAGGAGGTCGTGAGATTCGGCGGGGACGTCTCCGGCCTCGTTCCCGACAGCGTCCACGACCGGCTGGTGCAGCGGCTCCAGAAGGACGGCTGACCGGCCTGCTCCTGGTGGACGGGCCGCGAGTTGGGTCAGCGGCCGGTGTTCGGTACCCTGGGACCTCGGCCATCACAGGCGGCCGCCGTTCCACCATGCCTCACGAAAGCAGGATTCCGCTGACACGCAACGATCCCAATGCCCCGTTCAAGCTCGACACCCGAGCTCTGAGCAGGCAACCCGGGTCGTCGCGGGAGGAGCACCTGACCGTGCCGGCACCGGAGAATTTCGGCGTCGAGATGGTGGGCGTCCCCGAGGGCGCCGCGATCGAGCTGGACCTCCGGCTCGAAGCGGTCCTTGAGGGGGTGCTCGTCACCGGCACGGCGACGGTCCCTCTCAAGGGGGAGTGCTCCCGCTGCCTCGACCCGATCGCCTCGACCTTCGAGGCGGACTTCCAGGAGCTGTACGTCTACGACGACACCCGCTCAGGCGGGAACGCCGACGACGACGAGCTCCGCCTCGAGGGCGACCTGATCGACCTCGAACCGGTCCTGCGGGACGCGGTGGTGCTCGCACTGCCGCTCTCCCCGCTGTGCCGGGACGACTGCCCGGGCCTGTGCCCGGACTGCGGTGCGCGGCTCGCCGACGTCGAGCCGGGCCACCGACATGACGTCGCCGACCCCCGGTGGGCGGCGCTGCGGGACCTTGCCGGCGACAACGCGCCGGCAGCCCCCGACCGGGGGAACGGGAGCTCCGGCACCCGTGATTCATCGGATCGAGAAGGAAAGCAGGAGGGCTGACGTGGCCGTCCCGAAGCGGAAGAAGTCGCGCAGCAACACGCGGCACCGGCGCTCGCAGTGGAAGACCGCCGCGCCGAACCTGGTCGAGTGCCCGACGTGCCGCGACCACAAGCTGCCGCACACTGCGTGCGCGACGTGCGGAACCTACGACCGGCGGCAGGTCATCGCCCCGTCGGCCTGAGTCTTCTCGCATCCTGGGGGGCGGATCCGCGCATGCGGCCCGCCCCTCACGGTGCGGAAGGACACGCACCCCGACCACCCGGCGCGTGACGTCGGCGTGGTGACCGGCGCGGAGACTGCGCCCGGAGCCGTGGTGCACGCCGGGATCAGACCGACCGGCGCGCACCTCGTCTTCGCGGACCCTCCCCGCCGAGCGTCCTCGCCGTCCGGCCCATCGGCCGCGCGCCGCAGAGGCGACCGCGCGCCGCGCGGTGCACGGCCTGCGAGGAGGGCCTGTGAGCGCTAAGAAGAACGACCCCGCGCCGGAGCGCGCGGAACTGACCGGCGCGCTCGGCGTCGACGTGGACGACGAGCTGCTCGAACGCGCCCTGACACACCGTTCCTACGCCTACGAGAACGGCGGCCTGCCCACCAACGAGCGCCTGGAGTTCCTCGGCGACTCGGTGCTGGGCCTCGTCGTCACCGACACCCTGTTCCGCGGCCACCCCGACCTGCCCGAGGGGCAGCTCGCCAAGCTGCGCGCCGCCGTGGTCAACATGCGCGCCCTCGCCGGAGTCGCCCGCGGCCTCGGCGTCGGGGCCCACATCCGGCTCGGCCGCGGCGAGGAGGGCACCGGGGGCCGCGACAAGGCCTCGATCCTCGCCGACACGCTGGAGGCGCTGATCGGCGCCGTCTACCTCGACCGGGGCCTCGGCGAGGCGTCCGCCCTGGTGCACCGGCTCTTCGACGCGCTGATCAAGCGCTCGGCGGGCCTCGGCGCCGGCCTGGACTGGAAGACCTCGCTGCAGGAGCTCACCGCCGTCGAGGAGCTCGGCGTCCCCGAGTACCACGTCGCCGAGAGCGGTCCCGACCACCAGAAGACGTTCCGCGCCTCCGTGCGGGTCGGCGGGCAGACCTACGGGTCCGGCGAGGGCCGCAGCAAGAAGGAGGCCGAGCAGCACGCCGCCGAGGCCGCCTGGAACGCCATCCGCGAGCTCGTCGTCGAGCGCGAGGCGGCGCAGGCCGGCCCGCCGCAGGGCGAGGACCCGGCCAGGGAGGCCGGGCAGGCGGCGCAGGCCGGTGCCTGAGCTTCCCGAGGTCGAGGTCGTCCGGCGGGGCCTGGAGAGCTGGACGACCGGCCGCACCGTCGCGTCCGCCGAGGTCCTGCACCCGCGGTCGGTCCGCCGCCACGCCGAGGGCCCCGCCGACTTCGCCGGGCGTCTCGCCAAGCGCACCATGCTGGCCCCCCGGCGCCGCGGCAAGTACCTGTGGATCCCGCTCCAGGCCGAGGACGACGGCGCCCCCGGCGAGGCGCTGCTCGCGCACCTCGGCATGAGCGGGCAGCTGCTCGTCGGCGAGCCCGGCCGGGAACGCGAGAAGCACCTGCGGGTCCGCGTCGAGTTCGACGACGACGGCCTCGACCTGCGCTTCGTCGACCAGCGCACCTTCGGGCACCTCATGGTCGCCGACCTCGTCCCCGACGCCTTCGCCGCGGGCGCGCTCGTCCCCGAGCCGATCGGGCACATCGCCGCCGACCCGCTGGAGGACGCCTTCGACGCGGAGGCCTTCTACCGCGCCCTGCGCCGCCGCAAGACCGGGATCAAGCGGGCCCTGCTCGACCAGTCCCTCGTCAGCGGGGTCGGCAACATCTACGCCGACGAGGCCCTGTGGCGCGCCAGGCTGCACTGGGCGCGGCCGACCGAGACGATGACCCGGGCGGACGCCGCGCGCGTCCTGGAGGCCGCACGAGAGGTCATGACGGCCGCCCTGGAGGTCGGCGGCACCTCCTTCGACAGCCTCTACGTGAACGTCAACGGCGAGAGCGGCTACTTCGAGCGGTCCCTGGACGCCTACGGGCGGCGGGACGAGCCCTGCCGCCGCTGCGGCTCGCCGATCCGCCGCGACGAGTTCATGAACCGCTCGTCCTACAGCTGCCCGGTGTGCCAGCCCCGCCCCAGGCGGGCACGGTACTAGCGGGACCGAGGGGGGAGCGATGAGCGAGGACGACGAGATCGTGCGGCTCACGGCCTGGGTGCGGGGACGCGTCCAGGGCGTCGGGTTCCGCTGGTGGGTCAGGTCGCGGGCGCTCGAACTGGGCCTCGCCGGCAGCGCGACCAACCTCAGCGACGGCCGCGTCGAGGTCGTGGCCGAGGGCCCGCGCGCCGGCTGCCGCCGCCTCTTGGAGATGCTCGACGGCGACGTTCCGGGCGGCGTTCCCGGACGTCCCGGCGCTGTGACCGGCGTCGTCGACCGCTGGGGCCCGCCCCGCGGGGAGGCCTCCGGGTTCCGGGAACGCTGACCGGGTAGGGAGTACCGGTTTGTACCTGCTAAACTAGTAGAGGAAGGTTGTTACCGGCCTGTGATGTGCGGCTTGACCAGGACACCGGCCGGTGCGACTCTAGACGGTACGCGCACCGCTTTCAGCAGTTTCCCGTGCGCGATCCCTGCTGGTTACTCAGCGTGGAGGACCCTTAGTCATGGCGAAGGCTCTACTCGGCCACGTCGGCGGTCCCGACCCCCGGATGGTCGCGGAGATGCGGCGCCTGCAGCAGCGCGTACGTGACCTGGAGGCCGAACTCGTACGGCTCCAGGCAGAGAACGACGCGCTCGCGACGGCGACGGACGACGAAGTGATGTCGCTCCCGGTGAAGGACCGCGAACCGGTTCTTACTTAATGCGTTTTTCTCCTCCTTCGGGCCTGGCGGCCCTCCATCGTCGATAAACGCGTGCGATCGCTGGCATCGCTCCGTCTCGCCTTGGCGGCTCGCTGCGCGATCAGGTTCTTGCTTCGCTCGAACCTGCCTTCGGACGCGATCGCGGCCCCCCAGGTCGTCGCGGGGTTGCGGCGGTGGTTGAGGCCGTCGCAGTAGTCGGCCGAGGGCTGTGGACACGACTCGCCTTGGCGGCTCGCTACGTCCTCAGGTGCGCGGGTACCACCGGTTACCGGACGCTACCCAGCCGTTGAGGGTTGTCGCAAGTGCCGAGCGTCGAAGCAGCGGCCGACCGACCGACCTCGCGTCCCCAGGGCGACCTCCAGCGTCCGCACCGGCCAACCGGGGTCGAAGGTGGAGATCTCGCATCCCGCCTGAGGTCGCTGCGCGCCCAGGTCCCGCAAGCTCGAACGCGCAATCGAACGCCACCGCGCCCCTGACGCCGCCACGGACCCAGCGCTCGCCTTAGCACCCCTCCTCGCCCGCACCCTGAGGTATCCCCAGTGGCGGCTTGTGGACGATCGTGGCGACCACCCGTCGCGCCCGGTCCCTAGCTACTCCATAGAGTCATCCGGGCTTGGGTCAGCCCTCATCCCCGTCGCGCCCAGTGCATCCGCCCCTCACCCTCGGCACCCACCACTGGGACCCCCCGCACCCCCGGCGACCGAGCGACGACCCTAAGAGTTGCGACCGCGCCCGAAGGGTGCGAGCCCGCAACCCACTCACCGAACGCAAGCCCCAGGGCCGCCAGGCCCGAAGGGCGACCCGGATCACAACGGACGCGCCGACCTCAGCCCCCACCGCAACCACGCAACAACCTCAATGGTTGCGATCGCGTCCGAAGGCAGGTTCGAGCGAAGCAAGAACCTGATCGCGCAGCGAGCCGCCAAGGCGAGCCGGAGCGATGCCAGCGATCGCCCCGCTTTTTTCGACGATGGAGGGCCGCCAGGCCCGAAGGAGGAGAAAGAAGCCAGAAAACCAGTATCGTGCTTCGGATGTTCGGGGTGTGGGTGTCGTAGGAGGGGGGCTCCTGGCGCGTGTATCTGAAGACTTTGACGTTGCGCGGGTTCAAGTCCTTCGCGTCCTCCACCACGCTCAAGTTCGAGCCGGGGATCACGGCTGTGGTGGGGCCCAACGGGTCGGGCAAGTCGAACGTCGTGGACGCGCTGGCCTGGGTGATGGGGGAGCAGGGCGCCAAGTCGCTGCGCGGCGGCAAGATGGAGGACGTCATCTTCGCCGGGACGTCGAACCGGGCGCCGCTGGGGCGTGCCGAGGTCGTGCTGACGATCGACAACTCCGATGGTGCGCTGCCGATCGACTACTCCGAGGTCACCATCAGCCGGTTGATGTTCCGGTCGGGGTCGAGCGAGTACGCGATCAACGGGGACGCGTGCCGGCTGCTGGACATCCAGGAGCTGCTGTCGGACTCCGGCATCGGCCGCGAGATGCACGTGATCATCGGGCAGGGGCAGCTCGACCGGGTCCTGCACTCGGGGCCGGAGGGGCGGCGGGCGGTGATCGAGGAGGCGGCCGGCGTCCTCAAGCACCGCAAGCGCAAGGAGAAGGCGCTCCGCAAGCTGGACGCGATGCAGGGCAATCTGACGCGCGTGCAGGACCTGACGGGTGAGCTGCGGCGGCAGTTGAAGCCCCTCGGCCGGCAGGCGGAGATCGCGCGCCGGGCCGCGGTGATCCAGGCGGATCTGCGGGACGCCCGGCTGCGGCTGCTCGCCGACGACCTGGTCACGCTGCGGACGAGGCTGGAGCAGGAGGCCGCCGACGAGGCCGCCATCCGGGAGCGGCGCACGGAGACCGAGCGGGCGCTGGCGGGGGCGCAGGAGCGCGAGGCGGTCCTGGAGGCCGAGGAGGCGGAGCAGGCGCCGAGGCTCGCGCAGGTGCAGGACACCTGGTTCCGGTTGTCGGCGCTGAAGGAGCGGCTCCGCGGCGTCGCCGACCTCGCGGCCGAGCGGCACCGCAACGCCGCCGAGGCGCGCGAGGAGGAGCGGCGCGGCCGCGATCCCGAGGACATGGAGCGCGAGGCCGCCGAGATCCGCGAGCAGGAGGAGATGCTCCGCGAGGCGCTGGACGAGGCCCGGGACGGGCTCTCCGGCGCCGTGGAGGAGCGGTCGGCCGCGGAGGAGGCCCTGGCCGCGGAGGAGCGGCGGCTCCAGTCCGCCGCCCGCGCCGCCGCGGACCGCCGCGAGGAGCTGGCCCGGCTGCGCGGCCGGGTGGAGGCGCTGCGCAGCAAGGCGCAGGCGGGAAGGTCGGAGATCGGCCGGCTCGCGGACGCGCGGGAGGAGGCCGACCAGCGCGCCGAGACCGCGCAGGCCGAGTTCGAGGCGTTCGAGGCGGAGGTCGTCGAGGACCCGGCGCTCGCCGCCGAGCACGAGGCGGTGCAGGAGGCGCTCGCCGCAGCCAAGGACGCTGCCGAGACCGCCCGCGCCGCCGTGGACGGCCCGCGCCGCGCGCTGAAGGAGGCGCGGTCGGCGGCGGGCGCGGCCCGCACCGCCGACCAGACGGCGCAGAAGAAGGTCGCGGCCCTCCAGGCGCGGATCGAGGCTCTGAACCTGACGCTCGCCAGCGCGGCCGACGGCGGGGAGGCGCTGCTGTCGGCGGGCGCCGACGGGTCGCTCGGCGGGGTGCTGGGCACGGTCGCGTCGCTGCTGAACGTCCGGCCCGGGTACGAGACCGCTGTCGCCGCCGCGCTCGGCGGCGCCGCCGAGGCCGTCGCGGTCGGGTCGCTGGACACCGCGGAGGCCGCTCTCGCGCTGCTGCGCTCCCGCGACGCCGGGCGCGCCGGGCTGGTCATCGGCGGCGGGGCGCCCGTGCTGGGGGAGCGGGTCGCGGGGGCCGACTACGCGATCGACGCGGTCAGCGTTCCTGACTCCGTGCGTCCCGCGTTCGAGCATCTGCTGCGGGACGTGGTCGTGGTCGATGACGTTCCCGCCGCGGCCGCGCTCGTGCGCGGGGAGGCGTCGCTGCGGGCCGTCACGCGGGACGGGGAGCTCGTCGGGGCGCACTGGGCGCAGGGCGGCGGCGCGGGCGGGGGGCAGGGCCTCCTGCAGATGCGCGCGACGCTCGACCAGGCCACCGAGGATCTCGCCGCGGCCGAGACCGCCGCTGCCGCCGCCGCCGACGGGCTCGCCGAGGCGGTGGAGGGCGAGCACGCCGCGCAGGCCGCCGTCGAGGCGGCCGAGGCCGCGGCCGGTGACGCCCGGGCGGGGGTCGACCGCGCGCAGTCCGAGCTCGACCGCGTCCGCGCGCGGCTGCGGGAGCACGACGCGCAGGCGGCGCTGGAGGCCAAGCGCGCCGCCCGCCTGGAGGCCGACGTCCGGGCCGCGCGGGGCGAGGCCGAGCGGCTGACCAAGGCCCTCGACGCGGCCGGGGAGTCCCTCGAACGCGACACCGAGGCGGCCGAGGAGCTGGCGGTGCGGCTCGCCGAGGCCGAGGAGGCCGCCGAGGTCGCCGAGGAGGCCGGGCACGACACCGAGGCGCGCGACGAGCTGAACGCCCGCTGCCAGGAGCTGCGCACCGCGGAGATGGAGGCGCGGCTCGCGGTCCGCACCGCCGAGGAGCGCGTCCAGGCCATCGCCGGACGCGCCGACGCCCTGGAACGCGGCGCCCAGCGCGAGCGCGAGGAGCGGTCCCGCGCCGCCCAGCGCCGCGCCCGCCGGGAGGAGCAGGCCCGGGTCGCCAAGGCCGTCCTGCGGGGCGCCCGCGCGGCCCTGGAGCGCATCGAGCACTCGCTCGCCGCGGCGGTGCGCCGCCGCGAGGCCGCGGAGCAGGCCAAGGCGGCGCGCGAGGCGGAGCTGAAGGTGGTCCGCGGGCAGGTGCGCGAGCTGTCCTCGGCGCTCGAACGCCTCGTCAACGTCGTGCACGGCAACGAGGTCGCCCGCGCGGAGCAGCGGCTGCGGCTGGAGCAGTTCGAGCAGCGGGCCCTGGAGGAGTTCGGCCTGGAGGTCGAGGCGCTGGTGTCGGAGTACGGGCCCGACCAGCCCGTCCCGGCCGACCCGGACAAGGGCGAGGACGCGCGTCCCGTCCCGTACGAGCGGGCCGTCCAGGAGAAGCGCGCCAAGGCCGCCGAGCGGCAGCTCAACCAGCTCGGCAAGGTCAACCCGCTCGCGCTGGAGGAGTTCGCCGCCCTGGAGGAGCGGCACGCGTTCCTCACCTCCCAGCTGGAGGACCTGAAGAAGACCCAGCGCGAGCTGCTCGGCCTCGTCAAGGAGGTCGACGACCGCGTCCAGCAGGTGTTCGGCACCGCCTACGAGGACACCGCCCGCGAGTTCGAGCGGATCTTCGCCCGGCTGTTCCCCGGCGGCGAGGGCAGCCTGTCGCTGACCGAGCCGGGCGACATGCTCGCCACGGGCGTCGAGGTCGCGGCGCGCCCGCCCGGCAAGAAGGTGAAGCGGCTGTCGCTGCTGTCGGGCGGCGAGCGGTCCCTGGTGGCCATCGCGTTCCTCGTCGCCGTGTTCAAGGCGCGCCCGTCCCCGTTCTACGTGCTGGACGAGGTCGAGGCCGCGCTCGACGACACCAACACCCAGCGGCTCATCACGGTCTTCGAGGAGCTGCGCGAGTCGTCACAGCTGATCGTGATCACGCACCAGAAGCGCACCATGGAGGGCGCCGACGCCCTCTACGGCGTCAGCATGCGCGGCGACGGCGTCACCCAGGTCGTCAGCCAGCGCCTGCGCGACCTCGACTGACCGGCCCCGGTCACGGTTCGGAGGCGGGCGTGAAGAGGTAGCCGCGCACTCCGGTGTTGCCGCACGAGGCGAGGATCGTCTCCAGCCCCCCGCTGATCCGGATGTCGACGCCCATGCACATGCGGTGGTCCCGGGTCGCCTCCGGCACGATGTCGAACAGCTGCCCGCCCTTCACCGGCTTGCCCGCCGGCGTCAGCCCGAACCGCTGCAGCGGATCGTCGTCTCCGCACTCCTTCATGTGCAGCGTGGCACGCTCGGTCTTCTCGTCGAGCGTCGCGCACCACAGCTTGCCCTTCGGCGTCCACGCCTTCAGCTGGAACGTCCCGGCGCTGCCGGGGACGGAGGCGAGCCGTATCCGCTGGAGCCTGTCGTCCGCCACGCACTTGTCCTGCGCCAGCTGCGGGAGGAGTTCTTCGTCCGGGAGGATCGACAGGCAGTCGCCGGTCCGCTCGCCGGTGATGGGCATGATCGTGTACCACCCGGCCGGGGGCGCCGCCGACTTGGCGGACGCGCCCGGCGAAGCCTGCGGCCGGTGGGGTTTGCCTCCGCCTCCACCGCCGAACACCCCCGCCAGCGTCGTGACCACCACGCCGAGCGTGATGATCGCGGGCGCCGCCACCATGAGCGACACCGGCCGGCGGTCGGCCTGCCCGCGCGAGGACTTCTTGCGGTGCCGCGGGCCCGGCGGCGTCGCCGCGTGCCGCCCGGAGGTGCCGCTCCCGGAGGATCGGCTGCCGGATGAGCCGCTCCCGGAAGGCGGGGCGGAGGCCATGACGGGAGCCGGGGCGGGAGCCGGGGCGGGGCGGGGAGCCGGGGTCGGCGGCGGAGGCGCCGCGGGGCCGAGGTTCAGCGCCGGCCGTCCCGCGACGCGCCGGTCGCCTTCCGCGCCGCGCCGGTCGCCTTCCATGACGGCGGGGCCGCACAGGCGGTCGTAGACCCGCAGCCACCGCTTGCGCTCGTCCGGCACGAGGCCGCATGTGGCCACGAAGGAGGTCACCAGCCCCCGGCTCGGCAGCGTGTGCCCGCTGAGGAGCGCGTCAAGCCCGGAGGGGACGACCACGCCGTCGGCGTTCATTCGCTCCTCAAGCTCGGAAAGGGGCAGACCGGACCATTGCTGCAGGTGGCGCATGAGGTCGAGCAGATCAGCCGGATCATGCGCCTCCTCCGGCTGCGGGACCGCTCTCGGAGCCGTCACCGGTGTCCTCCCGCGAACGGGAACGCCTGTTCTCGTAGGCATCGTAGCGATCTCCTCGTCCGGAATGACTAATGTTCGCTATGCGGTCTTTGACAAGATCAATGGCGTCATGACTCGGCGCTCGTCAACTGGAGGGGCCCTCGCGATGCCGCGCTCCGGTGCATCCGTTCCGTCTGCCTTGCGACGTTCTGTTGAGACCAGGGTCGGGACCACGTTCGTCCTGCTGATGCAGCTGCGCGTGCTGGTCATCGGGGTGACCGTGGTGGTGGACGGGCAGGTGCGCGGCGACCCCTGGGCGCTCGGCGTGCTCGTCCTCGCGGCCGTGGTCTCCGGCGTGGTGCTGGCGGGCTGGGAGAAGGTCGTGCTGCGGCTGTTCGAGCAGCCCGCGCTCCTGGCCTTCGACGTCCTCATCGGCTACGCGGTGCTGCAGGTGGGCGGGATCTTCGGCCCCTACTTCCTCGTGACGGTGGTGACCGCCGGTCTCGCCGGGCTGCTGTACCGGTGGCCGGTCACCGCGCTGCTGTGCGCGCAGCAGGCCGTCCTGTACTACGCGGCGCTCTACCGCAACGCGCCCTCCGACGACGGCGGCGACATCGCCATGCCGCTGCTCGTCATGCTGCCCGTCTTCTACGGGGTCGCGGCGCTCGTCGGCACGGTGCTGCGCCGCCTGTTCGACGAGCACGCCTCCGCCGAGGAGACGCGCTGGCGGATGGAGGCGGAGGCGATGGCCGCCGAGGAGCGCACCCGGCTGGCCCGCGAGATGCACGACTCGCTGACCGCGACGCTGTCGGGCATCGCCCTGTCGGCGAACGGCCTGCCCGGCTGGGTCCGCAAGTCCCCCGACCGCGCCGAGCGGGAGGCGCGGCGCATCGCCACGGCGGCCCAGGTCGCCACCCGCGAGGCGCGCTCGCTCATCGCCGAGCTGCGCGACGACTCCGCCGGCGTCCCGCTGGGCGACGCCGTGCGGGTGCTGGCGGGGGAGTGGGAGGGCCGCACCGGCGTCCCGGTGCGGGTGGACGCCGAGGCGGGCGCGGACCTCCCGGCGCCGGCGCGGCGCGAGATGATCACGATCGTGCGGGAGGCGCTGGAGAACGTGGGACGGCACGCGGAGGCGTCCCGCGTCGACATCGTCACGGCCGTCAACGACGGCGACCTGGAGGTGCGCGTGCGGGACGACGGTAAGGGCATGTCCAGACGGCCGGACGACCCCGGCTGGCTGGACGAGCTCGCCCGCGGCGGCCATTACGGCCTCGTGGGCATGCACGAGCGGGCCAGAAGGGCGGGCGGCCGGCTGGCCGTGCGCTCCGTCCCGGGAGGCGGCACCGAGGTCACCGCGTCGATGCCGGCGGGCCCGGAGTCCGAGCCCGCGCGGGCCGCGCTAGGGAGCCGGTGATGGACGAGCCCGTGCGGTACCGCGTCATGGTCGTGGACGACAACGCCTTCATCCGCGCCGGCCTCACCTCCGCGCTGGAGGCCACCGACGACATCGAGGTGGTGGGCGAGGCGGGCGACGGGCGCGAGGCCGAGGAGATGGCCTGGCGGCTGGTGCCCGACGTGGTGCTGCTCGACGTCCGGATGCCGCGCGTCGACGGGGTGAGCGCCGCCGCCGCGCTGAGCCGGACCAGCCGCGTGATCATGCTCACCCAGGTGGAGGAGCCGGAGGTGATCCTGTCGGCCGTCCGCAACGGCGCCGTCGGCTACCTCGTGCACAACACCTTCACGGTGGACGAGCTCGCCGCGGCGATCCGGGACACCGTCCGGCACCGGGCCCACCCCCTCTCGCACGCGGCCAGCGCCGCGCTCATCGACGCCGCGCGGACGGGCCGGCCGGCGGCGCCCGCGGCCGATCCGGCCGAGCAGCGCGCGCGTTTCGGCCTTTCCGCCCGCGAGGTCCAGGTCATGGATCTGATCGTGCGCGGTCATGCGAATCACGACATCGCGGCCAAGCTATTTCTCACCGAGAAAACCGTCAAGAACTACATCAATCGCATTTATGCGAAACTCGGCGCGCCGAACCGGGCCACGGCCATCGTGACCTGGCTCGGCATGCCTCCGGGCGGCTGAGCAGGGCCTCCGCGATTGGGGCCCGCGACCCCCGCCGCTAGGGCCCTAGGGCCCTAGGGGCGCCCGCCGGCCCCGCATAGCGTTCCGGTGAACGAAGCGCATGAAGGACGGCGCCTTTATGGCCGGGCCTTCGCCTATTTCGCCGCCCGGAGGAACGCCATGCTTTTGCCGACCCGAAACAGAATGGCCATGATCACCGGCGGGGTCCTGGCCGCCGGCTGCTCGCTCGCGCTCGCCGGCGCCTCGGGGACGGGCCCGGACCCGGCTCCCGCCCGCGCCGTCGGAGCCCTGGAGAGGTCCGCGCCCGCCATCGCCTACGGGAAGCCGGGCCCGCGGGCTCACGAGGACACCTGGGACTCCGAGCACGCGAAGAAGAAGCGGCCCACCGCGACCGCGGCGCGGCGCTACGGGTGGGGACGCCCGATCGCCTTCGACGGCTTCCGCACTTTCGACCGGCGCGCCTGGGAGGTCTACACCGGACCGGGCAACGGCGGCCGCGGCCGCCGCGTCGCCAAGGCGGTGACCGTCCGGAACGGCGTCCTGCGCATCACCGGCAAGCGCAACGGCGACACCGGGGGCGTCGCCTGGATGAAGGGCGCCCAGAAGGAGGGCCGCTGGGAGGCCCGCGTCAAGGTGAGCCGCGGTTGCGCCTGCTACAACGCCAACCTGCTGCTGTGGCCGGTCGGCGGCGGTGGCGGCACCGACCCGCAGAACGGCGGCGGGGAGATCGACTGGATGGAGACCTACGGCGACGAGGGGCTGCGCAACGGGACCAACTTCTTCCTGCACTACGGACCCGAGAAGGAGTCCCAGCGCCTGAACTCCCACCTGCGCATCGACCTGACCAAGTGGCACGCCTTCGCGGTGGAGTGGAACTCCAGGGGCATCACGGGCTACGTGGACGGGCGCAGGTGGTTCCACACCTCGAAGCGGGAGGCCCTGCCGCCCGGGAAGATGGGGCAGGCCATCCAGCTCGACTGGTTCCCGCAGATGACCAAGCTGACGACCAAGGGGGTCAGCCGGAAGGCCGACGTGACCCTCTCGGTCGACTGGATCAACATGTACCGGCCCTGAGCGGCGGGGCGTCCGGTGTCACTTCACGATCTGCCAGATCTCCCCGTTGTGGCGCAGGGTGAACTCGTCCTGGAGGGTGCGCTCGGTCATGGACCCGCTCTGCGAGTGCAGGGCGGAGAACGGGATGACCGCCTCCTCGTCCACCAGCCGGCCGCCCTTCACGGACACGGTCCGGAGAGCCTGCCGCTCCTGCGGTCGGAGGAGGTGCGGCGTGTTGCGGACACCGGCCGGGCAGTCGCCGCGGAGCGCGGGGCCCCGGAGGAAGTCGCCGTCCTTCGCGACGTAGCGGCACACCCCCTGGTCCCCGGCGGCCTGGCCGCGCAGGAACGCCTGGAGCGCGGCCCGCGCGCCCTCGATCCCCTCCCGAGTGCCGGGGTCGGTGTCCTCCTGTGCGGTAGCCGAGGGCGACTGGGACGGAGCTCGGAACACGTCATCACCGCCGTCTTTGTCGTCACCGCCGCACCCCGACGTGAGAATTGTCGTCGCGAGCGCCGTGACGGCGAGGGCGCCGACGGCGCGGGAGGTGAACCGAAGAGCCATGGTGTGCCTTCCTCGGGGCGGGGATGTCGGCCCATTGTCCGAACGCCGCCTTTCCGGATGATCAGGCGGCAGCCGAAGATTAACGCCTTCACCGGGGGAACGGCCAGCGGTCGCAAGATCGCCAGGTCAGGGGTGGTGCGCGCCCGCCGGGACGGCTCACGCCGCCGCGGCTCCTTTTCTCTTATGGGCTGCCCGAGACGCCCGGACAGGAAATGCGGGGCCGGCCCACTCGGATCGCACCGAACGGGTGCGGAGGGTTAGGGCGCGATTATCCCATGAGAAGAAGCAGGAAAGGTCGGCCGGCGGGACGTTGCCGGCGTTATGGGCGGCGCTCCGTTGTGCGCCGGGTCGAGTGCCCTCTCGTCTTGACGGACGAACTCGGCGGCCACCGTTTCGGGGGCGACCGGGGAGGTCGGCGGCCTCGCCGCCATCGGTGAGGTCCGGCGAGGTCGGGGAGCGGCCGGAGCGGGTCGCAGGAGTCCGCTCGCGGAGGACGGCTGGGTGCCGCGGTCACAGGGGCCCGCGGCACCCAGTGCCTCCGATCGGGCGGGAGGGCGCTGCTTCCGCGGGCGCGTGACGCGCGTCACATTTCTCTTGGAACGTGACACCGCCCAGCGCTCACCATTTCGGGCGGGACGGCGGGTGCGGTCTCCGCCGTCTTCCCCCCGCCTATAACCGTTTGGAGACTTCACGTCCGCGCCGGTGACGCGTATTCGGAGGGGATCGGCGTGCACCGACCGTGATGACCCGGCGACGCTGGCGGGCTTGTGTGACCTGGGGTCATCCACTACCCATATGGCCCTGCGGTTCTCCGGCTCCTTCACCGGACTCCCCCCGTCCGGTACGGAGAACCGCCGGAGAGGTGCGACGCATGGATCCCCAGAAACTCAAAGACAATTTCGGCCTGGTGGCCGCGAACGGCCTGGACGTCGCCGAATATTTCTACGCCGACCTTTTCGCGCGGGACCCGCAGCTCAGACGGATGTTCCCCGCGTCGATGGCCAAGCAGCACGAGGTGCTGCTCGCGGCGCTGTCCCAGATCGTCTCGACCGTGGACGACCCCGACGCGCTCGTCCCCTTCCTCAGCGACCTCGGCCGCCGCCACAACGACTTCGGCGTCGTCGCCGAGCACTACGCGCCCGTCGGCGCCAGCCTGCTCGCCACCCTCGCCTACTTCAGCGGTCCGGACTGGAACGCCGACCTCGAACGCGACTGGACGGCCGCCTACGGCGTCGTCGCGAAGGTCATGTCGGAGGCCGCGGCGGAGCCCGTCGCCTGATCCGTGGACTCCCAGCGACTCAAGACCAGCTTCGCGCAGGTCGCCGAGAAGGGCGACGCCGTGGCGCTGTTCTTCTACTCCGACCTCTTCGTCCGCAATCCCCACCTGCGCGACATGTTCCCCATCGGGATGAGCGGGCAGCGCGACAAGCTGCTGCGCGCCCTCGGCCACATCGTGTCCCAGGTGGACGACCTGGCCGTCCTCGTCCCGTTCCTGCAGCAGCTCGGTCGTGACCACCGCAGGTTCGGCATCGTGGCCGAGCACTACCCGCACGTCGGGGCCAGCCTCCTGGCGACCCTGCGGCACTTCTCCGGGACGGCCTGGACCGACGACCTCGAACGCGACTGGAGCGCCGCCTACGGCCTCGTCGCCAAGGTCATGCTGGAGGCGGCCGACGAGAACGCCCTCAACAGCCCCGCCTGGTGGAACGGCCAGGTCATCGCGGTCGAGCGCCGCCGGTTCGACATCAGCGTCCTCCGGATCCAGCCCGACCGGCCCCTGCCGTACACGCCGGGCCAGTCCGTGGCGCTGGAAGTGCCGTCCCGGCTGCGGCACTGGCGGTACTACTCGATGGCGAACGCGCCGCGACCCGACCACTCCGTCGACTTCCACGTCCGGCTGGTGGACGGCGGCCCCGTGAGCCCGGTGCTGGTCCGCGGGACCCAGATCGGCGACCGCGTCCGCATGGGCGCCCCCATCGGCACGCTCACGCTGGACGAGAGCTCCCCGCGGGACGTCCTGCTCGTCGCGGGCAGCACCGGCCTGGCCCCGCTCAAGGCGATCCTGGAGCAGATATCCCGCCGTGCCGTCCCGCCGCGCGTGCACCTGTTCTTCGGCGCCCGCAGCCGCGACGGCCTCTACGACCTGGAGGACCTGACCAAACTGGCGGACGGGTTCCCCTGGCTCACCGTCGTCCCGGCCGTGTCGGACGAGCCGGGCGGGCACGGGTTCTCCTCGCTGCTCTATTCGGGCGACGACGGCGTCGAGCACGGCAACCTGTCCGACGTGGTCGCCAGGCGCGGCCCCTGGGACGGTCACGACGCCTACGTGTGCGGGCCGTCCGTCATGGTCGGGCACACCGTCGAGCAGCTGGCGCGGCTCGGCGTCGCCCGTGACCGGATCCGCCTCGAAACCTTCGCCGACGCACAGAGGTGAGCGCCTTGAACTCCCCGAACCTTCCGGTCGTCTCTGAGGGGTCGCGGTTGACCCCGGGCGAACTCCAGTCTGTGGTGTTCGCCCGGGCCGCCCTCGGGCGCCGCGGATACGACGA
Organism: Actinomadura sp. NPDC048021; assembly: GCF_040653135.1. Taxonomy (NCBI): domain Bacteria; kingdom Bacillati; phylum Actinomycetota; class Actinomycetes; order Streptosporangiales; family Thermomonosporaceae; genus Actinomadura; species Actinomadura sp. NPDC048021. Next base: position 179,241 of record NZ_JBEZJQ010000010.1, on the reverse strand, counting down.
GGAGCAGGTCCGCAACTTCCTGCAGTACGTGGAGCGGGAACTCGTCAAGATCTTCACCGACAAGGCCGCCCTGGCCGACGAGGTGAACCGGCTGCGCGCCCAGGCGTCCTCGGGCTCCCGCGGCGTGATGGCGCCCGAGGACGCCCACTTCCAGGCCGTCCGCATCCTGTCGCAGGCCCAGCAGACCGCCGACCTGTACGTGGCGGACGCCGAGCGCTACACCAGGGAACTGGCGCACGAGGCGAGGCTGCACCGCGAGGCGATCCTGTCGGACGCCAAGGGCCGCGCGGAGCAGATGCTGGAGGACGCCCACCGCAAGGCGGCCGCCGTCGCCGAGGCGGCCGTCCGCACGGCCCCGCCGCAGCCCGCGCCCTCGCCGAGCCCCGGGACCCTCCCGGACGGAGAGCGCCTCGCCCTGGAGCGCGAGATCGCCTACCTGCGGACCTACAGCGACGTCTACCGGACCCATCTGCGCTCCTACCTGGAGGCACTGCTCCGCAACGTCGACGAGTGGGAGTCCTCCGAACGGGCATCCCTCCCTGGGGGTAATGCCTGATCTACCGTCCCGGCGCGGGCGCCGGAACGTTCGGGAGTCCCGCGCGGTTGCGCGCCCGGCCGGGCTCGCCGCATGATCGGCGGGCCCGGCGCAGCGTGTTCGCGCGGGAGTGCTCGTCTGGAAAACTGGGGGCGTTATGGAATATGTGATCGTCATCGCCGTGCTGGCCGTGATCGCGCTGATCATCGGCGGCGTCACGCTGCTGCGGCCGCGCCGGCCCCGCCCGCCGGTCGAGCGCCCGTCCGAACGCACCGGCGGCGCCACCGCCGCCGACGTGGCGGAGGCCGAGGCCCCCACGATCGAGAAGGCGCCGCCGACGGAGGCCGCGCCGCCGCGGCCCGCCGTCGAGATCGAGCGGCCGCCGCCCGGCGCGGGGCGGCTCGTGCGGCTGCGGGCCCGCCTCGCCCGCTCCCAGAACGCCTTCGGCAAGACCCTCCTGGTGCTGCTGTCGCGCGACACGCTCGACGAGGACGCCTGGGAGGAGATCGAGGACACCCTGATCGCCGCCGACATGGGCACGGCGGTGGCCCGGCAGGTCACCGACGACCTGCGGACGCGCGTCCAGGTCCTCGGAACGCGCAGCCCGGAGGAGGTCCGGGCGATGCTCAAGGACGAGCTGATCAAGCAGATCGGCCCGGACATCGACCGCTCGCTGCACACCGAGGCGCACGGCGACCGTCCCGCCGTCCTCATGGTCGTCGGCGTGAACGGCACCGGCAAGACCACCACGTGCGGCAAGCTCGGCCGCGTCCTCGTCGGCGACGGCAACACCGTGCTGCTCGGCGCCGCCGACACCTTCCGCGCCGCCGCCGCCGACCAGCTGGAGACGTGGGGCACGCGGGTGGGCGCGCAGGTCGTCCGCAAGGACGAGGGCGCCGACCCCGCCAGCGTGGCGTTCGACGCCGTCAAGCAGGGCATCGACACCAAGGTCGACGTGGTGATCGTCGACACGGCGGGCCGGCTGCACACCAAGACCGGGCTGATGGACGAGCTCGGCAAGGTCAAGCGGGTGGTGGAGAAGCAGGCCACGGTCGACGAGGTCCTGCTCGTCCTGGACGCGACGACCGGCCAGAACGGCATGCAGCAGGCCCGGGTCTTCGCCGAGGTGGTCAACATCACCGGTGTGGTGCTCACCAAGCTGGACGGCACCGCCAAGGGCGGCATCGTCGTCCAGGTGCAGCGCGAGCTCGGCGTCCCGGTGAAGCTGGTGGGCCTGGGCGAGGGGCCGGACGACCTCGCGCCCTTCGAGCCCGAGGCGTTCGTGGACGCGATCCTCGGCGACTGAACCGGCCCTCGAATCGGCCCGGATGCCGCGTAAATACGGCATGTGAGGACTTGGAAACAGCGGCGAAACACGCTGAAGTCGGGTTTCACATGGCGGAAACGTAGCGGCATACCGGGCGAAACGGCCGCGCCAGAGTCTCTGAGCAGTTCGAAGTTCCTGGCGAGGAGGGACGCGCTCAGAGATGAAGATCGATAGCGGTAGTACCGCCTGGATGCTGACGAGCACCGCGCTCGTCCTGCTGATGACACCGGGCCTGGCCTTCTTCTACGGAGGCATGAGCCGGGCCAAGAGCGTGCTCAACATGATGATGATGAGCTTCGTCAGCATCGCCGTGGTGGGCATGGCGTGGGTCGTCTACGGCTACTCCCTCACCTTCGGCGACGGCGGCGGGCTCAGCTCGTTCATCGGCGGTTTCGGAGACTGGGGGCTCGTCGGCCTGGAGAACGCGGCCACGGCCGACGACGGGACGGGCATCCCGCAGCTGGTCTTCGTGGCGTTCCAGGCGACGTTCGCCATCATCACCGTCGCGCTGATCAGCGGCGCGGTCGCGGACCGTGCCAAGTTCGGGGCCTGGGTGGTGTTCACCCTGGTGTGGGCGACGCTGGTGTACTTCCCGATCGCCCACTGGGTGTGGTGGTCCGACGGCCAGGACGGCGGCAAGTCCGGCTGGCTGTTCCACCTCGGCGCGCTCGACTTCGCGGGCGGGACCGTCGTCCACATCAACGCCGGCGTCGCCGCGCTCGCCCTGGTGCTGGTGCTCGGCAAGCGCAAGGGCTGGCCGAAGGAGCCGATGCGGCCGCACAACCTGCCGTTCGTCCTGCTCGGCGCCGGGCTGCTGTGGTTCGGCTGGTTCGGGTTCAACGCCGGGTCCGCGCTGTCGGCCGGCTCCACCGCGGCCGTCGCGTTCATCAACACGCTCGTCGCCACCTGCGCCGCCGCGTTCGCCTGGATCGTCGTGGAGAAGCTGCGCGACGGCGCGTCCACCACCCTCGGCATCGCCTCGGGCGTGGTGGCCGGACTGGTCGCGATCACCCCGGCCTGCGCGTTCATCACCCCGCTCGGCGCGATCGTCCTCGGCCTGGTCGCCGGCGCGGTGTGCGCGTTCGCGGTCGGCCTGAAGTACAAGCTCGGCTACGACGACTCGCTCGACGTCGTCGGCGTCCACATGGTCGGCGGCATCGTCGGCGCCCTGCTGATCGGGTTCCTGGCGACCACCGCCGTCAACGACGCCGGCGCCGACGGGCTGTTCGCCGGCGGCGGGTTCGCGCTGCTCGGCAAGCAGGCCGTCGCCGTCCTGGCGACGCTCGCCTACTCCTTCGTCGTCACCTACGTGATCGCCAAGGTGATCGACCTGGTGATGGGCTTCCGGATCAGCGAGGACGACGAGGCCGCCGGCATCGACAGCACGGCGCACGCGGAGACCGCCTACGACTTCGGCACGATCCGTGCGGGCATCGGTTCCGGGGCGGGCATCGGTTCCGGGGCGACCGCGGCGGCGCCCGCCCCGGCGGCCCCGGCGAAGAAGGTGGAGGCGAAGGGATGAAGCTCATCACGGCGGTCATCAAGCCGTTCAAGCTGGACGAGGTGAAGAAGGCCCTGGAGGCCTTCGGGGTCAAGGGGATGACCGTCAGCGAGGCCAGCGGCTACGGGCGGCAGAAGGGCCACACCGAGGTCTACCGGGGCGCCGAGTACCAGGTCGACCTGGTGCCCAAGCTCCGCGTCGAGGTCCTGGTCGACGCCGAGGACGCCGACGACATCATCGACGTGATCGTCAAGGCGGCCCGCACGGACAAGATCGGTGACGGGAAGGTGTGGGCCGTGCCGGTCGACACCGTCGTCCGCGTCCGCACCGGCGAGACCGGACCGGAAGCGCTCTAGGGAGCACGGTGACCCTCGCCCACCCGCCGGCCGGAGACCGGGCCCCCGCGCCCGCTCCGGCCGGCGGCGCCGCTCCGGACCCGGCCCGCGCCGCCCTGGCCGCCGCCCGCGCCTCCCGCGCCGACGCCCTCGACAGCTGGCTGGCCTCCCTCCTGGCCTCCGCGCCGCCCGCGGAGGGGGTGGCGCTCGTCGCGGTCGGGAGCCACGCCCGCCGCGAACTGACGCCCGGCGGCGACCTCGACCTCGTCCTGCTGCACCGCGGCCTGGCCGGCGTCGCGGAGATCGCCGACCGCGTCTGGTACCCGATCTGGGACTCCGGGCAGCGGCTCGACCACTCCGTCCGCACCGTCGCCGAAGCCCAGACCGTGGCGCGAGGCGACATGAAGGCCGCCCTCGGCCTGCTGTCGGCGCGCCGCATCGCCGGAGACAGCGCCCTCGTCGACGAGTTGCGCGCCGCCGTCCTCACCGACTGGCGCGCGGACGCGCCCACCCGGCTGGCCGAGCTGTCGGCGATGTGCCGCGAGCGCTGGGAGACCCACGGCGAACTGGCGTTCCTGCTCGAACCCGACCTGAAAGAGGCCCACGGCGGGCTGCGGGACGTCCACGTCATGCACGCCGTCGCCGCGTCCTGGGTGGCCTCCGCCCCGGACGCCCGGGTCCGCGCCGCCCACGATCTCCTCCTCGACGTCCGGCACGCGCTCCACCAGGTCACCGGCCGCTCCACCGACCGCCTCGTCCTCCAGGAGCAGGAGGCCGTGGCCCGCACCCTCGGTCTCCCGGACGCCGACGTCCTGCAGCGCTCGATCGTCGAGGCCGCCCGCACCGTCACCTATGGGGCGTCCCACCTGTGGCGCCGCGTCGACAACTTCACCAGGGCCAAGCACCGGCAGCCTCCCGGTGTCCCGCAGACCGCCGGCCGGCGCGGTGTGGAGCGCAGGCCGGTCGGGGACGGCGCCGTCGAGCACGAGGGGGAGGTCGTCCTCGCGCGGAACGCCGATCTGAACGACCCAGCCCTCATCCTGCGCGTCGCCGCTGCCGCCGCCCAGACGGGCCTGCCCCTCGCCCCCGCCACGGTCGCCCGCCTCGCCGAGCACGCCGCCCTCCCGCCCGTTCCCTGGCCCGCCGAGGCCCGCGACGCGCTCGTCTCCCTGCTCGGCGCCGGTCCCCCCGCCATCGCCGTCTGGGAGGCCCTCGACCAGGCCGGGCTGATCGTCCGGCTGCTGCCCGACTGGGAGCGCGTCCGCAACCGCCCGCAACGCAACCCCGTCCACCGCTTCACCGTCGACCGCCACCTCGTCGAGACCGCCGCCGGCGCCGCCGCCCTGACCCGCGAGGTGGCCCGCCCCGACCTGCTCCTGATCGGCGCCCTCCTGCACGACATCGGCAAGGGCGGGCCGGGCGACCACTCCACCTCCGGCGCCGTCATCGCCCGCGACATCGCCGCCCGCCTCGGCCTCCCGGAGGACGACGTCCGCGTCCTCGAAACGCTCGTCCGCCACCACCTGCTGCTCCCCGAGACCGCGACCCGCCGCGACATCGACGACCCGGTGACCGTCCAGACCGTCACCGCCGCCGTGTCCGGGGCGCCCGGTCGCGAGCGCGAGGTCGTCGACCTCCTCGCCGCCCTCGCCGTCGCCGACGGCGGCGCCACCGGCCCCGCCGCCTGGGGCGCCTGGAAGGCCGGCCTCGTCGCCGAACTCGCCCGCCGCGCCGCCGCCGTGCTCTCCGGCGGCACGCCCCCGCCCGCTCCCGCGCTCACCGCCGACCACCTCGCCCTGGCCCGCCACGACGGCGCCGCCGTCCGCGTGACGGGCTCCCGGATCACCATCGCCGCCCCCGACCGTCCGGGACTGCTCTGGCGCGCCGCCGGCGTCCTCGCCCTGCACCGCCTGGCCGTCAAGACCGCGCGCGTGATCTCCTCCCCGGCGGCCTCGCCGGCCCAGACGGCGGTGCTGGACTTCACGGCCGTCCCCGAGTACGGGACCCCGCCGGACCCGGCCGGCCTGGAGGCGGACCTGCGCAGGATGCTCGCCGGGCGCCTCGACGTGGCCGAGCGCCTCGAACGGCGGGCGCGGTCGGTCCGGATCCGGCCCGGCGTCACGGTGCCGCCCCCGCGCGTCATGATCGTGGACGACGCGTCGCGGACCGCCACCGTCGTCGAGGTCCGGGCGCACGACCGCCCCGGACTGCTGTGGCGCGTCGGGCAGGCGCTCGGATCCTGCGGCCTGCAGGTCCGCGCGGCCCAGGTGGACACCCTCGGCGCCGAGGCCGTGGACGTCTTCTACGTGGTCGACGACCAGGGCCGCCCGCTCGACGATCCCGACGCTCTGGCCGCCGTCCGGGCCCGGGTTATGAGAACCCTCCACTGAACGGGTTTCCGGAGGGGGCAGGGCTCGCCCGGTGACCCGATACGCTGATAGGCGATCCCAGAAGCTTTCCAAGGACGGTCCAGACACGTGTTCGAGACGCTCTCCGACCGGTTGACGACGGTCTTCTCGTCGCTGCGCAGCAAGGGCCGGCTCTCCGAGGCCGACATCAACGCGACGGCCCGCGAGATCCGGATCGCGCTCCTCGAGGCCGACGTCGCGCTCCCCGTGGTCAAGGACTTCATCGCGCAGATCAAGGAGCGGGCGCAGGGCTCGGAGGTCTCGCAGGCGCTGAACCCGGCGCAGCAGGTCGTCAAGATCGTCAACGAGGAGCTCATCACCATCCTCGGTGGCGAGACCCGGCGGATCCGGCTGGCCAAGACCCCGCCGACCGTGATCATGCTCGCGGGCCTGCAGGGCGCCGGCAAGACCACCCTCGCCGGCAAGCTGGCCCGCTGGCTGAAGCAGGAGGGCCACACGCCGATGCTGGTGGCGGCCGACCTCCAGCGTCCCAACGCCGTCCAGCAGCTCCAGGTCGTCGGCGAGCGGGCCGGGGTCCCGGTGTTCGCGCCCGAGCCGGGCAGCGGCGTCGGCGACCCCGTCGACGTGGCGCGCCGCTCGATCGACCAGGCCCGGCACGCCCAGCACGACGTCGTCGTCATCGACACCGCCGGCCGCCTCGGCATCGACGCCGAGATGATGCAGCAGGCCATCGACATCCGCGACGCCGTCCAGCCCGACGACATCCTGTTCGTCGTCGACGCCATGGTCGGCCAGGACGCGGTCAACACCGCCCAGGCCTTCATGGACGGCGTCGGCTTCGACGGCGTCGTCCTCACCAAGCTCGACGGCGACGCGCGCGGCGGCGCGGCCCTGTCCGTCCGGCACATCACCGGACGCCCCATCATGTTCGCCTCCACGGGCGAGAAGCTCGAGGACTTCAGCGTCTTCCACCCGGACCGCATGGCGGGCCGGATCCTCGACATGGGCGACATCCTCACCCTGATCGAGCAGGCCGAGCAGGCGTTCGACGCCGAGCAGGCCGAGAAGATGTCCAGCAAGTTCGCCTCGGGCGAGGACTTCACGCTCGAGGACTTCCTCGAGCAGATGATGATGATCCGCAAGCTCGGCCCGATCGGGAACCTGCTCGGGATGATGCCGGGCATGGGCCAGGTCCGCGACCAGATCAGCCAGATCGACGACCGGGACCTGGACCGCATCGCCGCGATCATCCGCTCGATGACCCCGCAGGAGCGCGCCCAGCCGAAGATCATCAACGGCTCGCGGCGGGCCCGCATCGCCAAGGGCTCCGGCGTCGGCGTCGGCGAGGTCAGCAGCCTGGTCACCCGGTTCTTCGACGCGCAGAAGATGATGCGCCAGATGGCCGGCGGCATGGGCCTGCCCGGCATGCCCGGCGGCCGCCGCAAGGCGGCCAAGGCGGCGAAGGCGGCCAAGAACAAGAAGGGCAAGCAGCGCAGCGGCGACCCCCGCAAGCGCGCCGCGGGCAAGCCCTCCCAGGAGCAGGCCCCCGCGGCCGAGGGCATGCCGAAGGGCCTCCCGCCCGGCCTCGGCGGCGGCCAGCTCCCGCCCGGCCTGGGCGGCGGCCAGCTCCCGCCCGGCTTCCAGATGCCCGACCTCAACAAGCTCCAGAGCCGCAAAAAGAAGTAGCCCGTCCCCGAAGGCCCCGCCGCAGACCCCAACCCCCCGCGGCGGGGCCCTCAAGCCTCCGCCGCCACGCCAAGCCAAGCCAAAGAGGCTGACGCCCAAGCCGCACCCCCGGCCCGCCCCAACCAGACCCGCCCCACACCCCACGGACACCCCCCGGCTGATACGCCGCACTAAGAACCGTGACGCGTGGAAATTCCCAGCGTGGTCGCCCACAAGCTGAAACAAAGATCTACCAACGAACGCACCCCGGAACTCCCGGAACCTAGCCAGGGACGCTCGTCCCAATGCCCGTCTCTCCCACAGAAGCCTTCCTGAAGCCTGGCCAGGGGTGTTCGTCCCGCTGCGCGCCTCTCGCGCAGCGGCCGTTCCTGAGCGCCTGACCAGAGACATTCTTCTGGGGGGCTTGGCCTGGGACGCTCCTTCCGGGGGGGCCTGGCCCGGGGGACTTGTCGGGAGCGAGGCTCCCGCGCAGCGGTCTTTCTGGCGGCCTGGCCAGCGGCGCTCTTCTAGGGTCTGGCCTGGGGTGGCTTGTCTTGGTGCGCGGCTCTCGCGCTAGGGCCTTTTCTGAGGGCCTGACCGGAGACGTTCTTTGGGGCCTTGCCTGGGACGCTCCTTATGGGGGGCCTGGTGGCCTGGCCCGGCCGGGGGACTTGTCGGGAGCGCGGCTCCCGCTCAGCGGCCCTCCTTGGGGGCCTGACCCTGAGCGCTTGTCCTAGTGCGCGACTTTCGCGCGGCGGCCTTGGTGGGGGTCTGGCCAGGGGCGCTCTTCTGAGGGCTCGGCCTGGGGTGCTTGTCGGGTACGCGGCTCTCGCGCGGCGGTCTTTCTGGCGGCCTGGCCAGCGGCGCTCTTCTGAGGGTCTGGCCTGGGGTGGCTTGTTCTGATGCGCGACTCTCGCACGGTCGCCCTTGTGGGGGTCTGGCCAGGGGCGTTCTCTCTGGGGTCTGGCCTAGGGTACTTGTCGGCAGCGCGGCTCTCGCTCAGCGGGCCCTCCTTGGGAGCTTGGCCTGGGACGCTCCTTCTGGGGGGCTGGGCGGGGTACTTGTTGGGAGCGTGGCTCTCGCTCAGTGGTCCTCCTTGGGGGGCCTGACCAGGGGCGCTTTCCTGGTGCGCGGGCTCGCAACTGGCCTTACCTGCTTGGCGGCGGTGGACGCGTTGATGTGCGGCGTCCGGAGTCGGTCACCTGGTGGGGCGCGCGGGGGCGTTGAGGAGGGGTGTGGCTTGCGGGTGGTCTGGGCCTCGAGGCGAAGGGGCGACACCCGGGCGGCGCGATTGCGCTTTCGCGGCGAACGTCTGGCAGAATGACAGGCTGGAAACCCGGAATCGCGAGGCGCCCTCTCTCGTCCTGCGCGGCCGGAGTCCATCGGGCGGCCGTGAGCCGGTGTTCCCCACCTGGCGCGGGCCCGCCCATCCAGTGATGAAGTTGGAGTACACCACACCCGTGGCAGTCAAGATCAAGCTCAAGCGTCTGGGGAAGATCCGGAACCCGCAGTACCGGATCGTCGTCGCCGACGCCCGCACCAAGCGGGACGGGCGGGCCATCGAGGAGATCGGGCTCTACCAGCCCAAGCAGGAGCCCTCGCTCATCAAGATCGACTCTGAGCGTGCGCAGTACTGGCTGGGTGTCGGCGCGCAGCCGACCGAGCCCGTGCTCAACCTGCTGAAGATCACCGGCGACTGGCAGAAGTTCAAGGGCGAGCCGGGCGCCGAGGGCACCCTCAAGGTCGCCGAGCCGAAGGCCGACAAGAAGGCCGCGTTCGAGGCCGCCGTCAAGGAGTCGCTGGGCGACGACGAGGCCGCCGGCACCGCGACCCGCGGCAAGAAGAAGGCCGAGCCGAAGAAGACCGAGGCGAAGGCCACCGAGACCGACGAAGCCAAGAGCGAGGGCTGACGTGCTCGAAGAAGCGCTCGAGCACCTGGTCCGCGGGATCGTCGAGAACCCGGACGACGTCCGGGTTCGCGCCCGCAGGATCAGGGGCGGCCGGGTCCTGGAGGTGCGCGTGCACCCCGAGGACCTCGGGAAGGTCATCGGCCGAAGCGGTCGCACCGCCAAGGCCCTTCGCACGGTGATCAGCGCCCTCTCCGGAGGCCGTTACGTGCGTGTCGACCTGCTCGACGTCAACGAGGTCCGCTGAGTGGTGTCCCGATGAGCGAACCGCTCGTGGTGGGACGGATCGGACGGCCGCACGGGATTCGCGGTGAGGTCGCCGTCGACGTCCGCACGGACGAGCCGGAGTCCCGGTTCGCCCCGGGCACGGCGATCGCCACCGACCCCGTCACCGTCGGTCCGCTCACCATCGAGCGGAAACGCTGGCATTCGGGACGCCTGCTCGTGCGCTTCGCCGGGGTCGGCGACCGCGACGCCGCGGAGGAACTGCGCGGCACGTGGCTCGTCGTCGACCCCGGTGACATCACCACGTCCGCCGACCCGGACGACTTCCACGACCAGGAACTGCTCGGACTCGCCGTGGTCACCACGGACGGGACCGAGGTCGGCCAGGTCGCGGACGTCCTGCACCACGGCCAGGATCTCCTGGTCGTACGCGGGGCCGGGGGCGAGAAGCTGGTCCCGTTCGTGGCCGCGCTCGTCCCCGAGGTGGACGTTCCCGGGGGGCGGCTCGTCATCGATCCGCCCCCCGGACTGCTCGACGAATCATGAGACTCGACATAGTCACGATCTTCCCCGAGTACTTCGCCCCCCTGGACATCTCCCTCCTGGGCAAGGCCCGGCGCGCCGGTCTGCTGGACGTCCGAGTCCACGACCTGCGCGAATGGACTCACGACCGGCACCGCACCGTCGACGACACCCCCTACGGCGGCGGTCCCGGCATGGTCATGAAGCCCGACCCCTGGGGCGAGGCCCTCGACGCCCTGGTGCCCCGCGTTTCGGGCACCTTGCCCGGGACGACCGCGCCCAGGCCGGGCGGCGGTGGCCCTTCCACTCCACCCATGTTGGGCGAGACGCCCCCGGGTGGGCCAGGAAACGCCTCCAGCGCGACATCTTCCAGCGGTGCGACCGACGCCGGTTCCCACGGCGGGGGAGACCCGTCCACAAGAGGCCGACTCGCTCCAGGCCAGCCGGGAGCGTCCGAACCGGCTTCCCCGGACGCATTGGAGCCGCAGCCCGGCGCGTACAGGGCTGAAACCGCTCGCGCTTCCGCGACGGACCCGTCAGCGAAGCCGGAGGCGGGCTCACTCGGCGCGTCCAGAACGGGTTCGCCAGGCATCGCCGGAACGGGCGCGCCTCCCGCGCCCGGTCTGGAATCGGCCGGTGGGCCGGAAGCCGAGACGTCCGCCGCCGCCGGGGCGGTGCCGCGGCTGATCATTCCGACGCCGAGCGGGCGGCCGTTCACGCAGGCGGACGCGGTGCGGTACGCGGCGGAGCCGTGGCTGATCTTCGCCTGCGGCCGCTACGAGGGCATCGACTCCCGCGTTGCCGAGGAGGCGCGCACCCGCATGCCGGTGGACGAGGTCAGCCTCGGCGACTTCGTCCTCGCCGGCGGGGAGGTCGCCGTCCTCGTCATGGTGGAGGCGATCGGCCGCCTTCTGCCCGGCGTCCTCGGCAACGCCGACTCCGTCGCCGACGACTCCTTCGCCCCAGGAGCGATGGAGTCGCTCCTCGAAGGGCCCGTCTACACCAAGCCCCCCGTCTGGCGAGAGCGGCCTGTTCCGGACATTCTTCTCTCGGGACACCATGGTGCGATCGCCCGCTGGCGGCGCGACGAGGCGCTGCGCCGGACGGCTCGCCACCGCCCCGAACTGCTCTCCCGCCTCGCGCCGGAGGCTCTCGACAAGCACGACCGCGCCGTGCTGCGCGAGGCCGGTTTTCCGGTTGACGGCGAAGATATGGCAGACTAAGGCGTCCGTGCGTCCATGCCGCACGGCACCCCAAGACCACTTTCCGCGGCGCGACGCCCCCACGAAAGACCCACCGGGGCCTCTCGACGCCCGCGTTCGACCACGAGGAACCGCTGCGATGCACACCCTGATCCAGGAGATCGAGAAGGCCGCGATGCGCGCCGACGTCCCGGACTTCCGTCCGGGCGACACGCTGAAGGTGCACGTGCGCGTCACGGAGGGCAACCGGAGCCGAATCCAGGTCTTCCAGGGCGTGGTGATCCGGCGGCAGGGCGGCGGCGCCCGCGAGACCTTCACCGTCCGGAAGGTCAGCTACAGCGTCGGCGTCGAGCGGACGTTCCCGCTGAACAGCCCCTCGATCGACAAGATCGAGGTCGTCACCCGCGGCGACGTGCGCCGCGCCAAGCTCTACTACCTGCGCAACCTGCGCGGCAAGGCCGCGCGCATCAAGGAGAAGCGCGAGCACTGAGCCGATGGACCACGATGCCCCGGGAACCGGCGACGGTGCCCGGGGCGTTGCCCGTTCTGGACGGAGATGATCGGCTTGGCCGTCGGCGACACGCCCACGCGCGGCGTCCCATGGGCATCGCGCCGCTAGGCTTTCGCTCTGATGACTGACGAGGACGATCGGAGAGACGTGCGATCCGAAGCCGAGGGCGCGGTGCCCGAAGAGAAGGAGCCCGTGGACTCGGCCGATGAAACGGCCGACGACTCCGAAGAAGACGGCAAGCGAAAGAAGAAGCAGGGCTCCTTCTGGAAAGAGCTTCCCGTCCTCATCGTGGTCGCCGTCGTGCTGGCCCTCGTCATCAAGGCGTTCGCGGTCCAGGCGTTCTACATCCCGTCCGGTTCCATGGAGAACACCCTCCAGGTCGGCGACCGCGTCCTGGTCAACAAGATCGTCTACCACACCCGGGACATCGCCCGCGGTGACGTCATCGTCTTCAACGGCCTCGACTCCTGGGACCCCGAGGTCCAGGTCAACGAGCCCAGCAATCCTGTCTCCAAGGCCCTGCGCGCCGTCGGCACCGCCTTCGGCGTCGCGCCCAACGAGAAGGACTACATCAAGCGCGTCATCGGCATCCCCGGCGACCACGTCAAGTGCTGCGACGCGCAAGGCCGCGTCACCGTCAACGGGGTCCCCCTGGACGAGAAGTCCTACATCTTCACCGACCCGATCACCCATGAGCAGAACAAGCCCTCCAACGACCCCTTCGACGTCACTGTGAAGCCGGGTCAGCTCTGGGTGATGGGCGACCACCGCGAACTGTCCTACGACTCGCGCTCCCACCGCGGCGACCCGGGCGGCGGCACCATCCCGATCGACCGCGTCATCGGCCGCGCCTTCGTCATCGTCTGGCCTCTGGACCGCCTGGGCACCCTGCCGATCCCGGCCACCTTCAAGCAACCCGCCCTGGAAAAGGCCGGCGCAGCCGCTCTCCCTGCTGCCCCCTACGCCCTGGGCATCCTCTGCTCCCTGCCTCTCGCCTACCTCAGACGCCGCCACCACTACAAACCCTGACAAAACCCCGGCATCAATCGCCCCCTGACCGCTCAAGCCGGTCGGGGCCGCTGATGGCGATGCTGCGGTGGCTGGGCCAGCAAACCCCTTCAGGCTGCCGGGCCCTTTGCCGCCCATGTCCCTCGGCCTGACCGGGTGGGGATGATGCGCTATTGGGGCGGAGAGAACGCGGGGCCTGCTTTCTGACTTGAGCGGTTTCCGGTGTGGTGCGGCATACGGCAGTAAGCGTGGCGTTCGGGGAGCGGCCGGGGCTCGGTGGGACGTACGCTGCGGAGCATGAACGGTCGTCCACTCCGCTTCACGCCGCGCCGGGACGCAGGACTGTTCGCGTACGAGCGGGCTCTCGCCCACGCGGGCTTCAGCCCTGTCGCCGGCGTCGACGAGGCGGGTCGGGGGGCCTGCGCGGGGCCGATGGTCGTCGGCGCGGTGATCCTCCAGGGCGGACGAGGGAAGATCGACGGCCTCACGGATTCCAAGCTGCTCACACCGGCGCGCCGGGAGCGGCTGTACGCGGAGATCACCGAGCGCGCGTACGCGTGGAGCGCGATCGTCATCCCATGCCATGACATCGACCGGTTGGGCCTGCACCGGTGCAACATCACCGGGATGCGGCGGGCGCTGGCCGCCCTCGACAAGCGGCCCGCCTACGTGATCAGCGACGGATTCGCGGTGCCGGGGCTGGACGTGCCCGGCCTCCCCATGATCAAAGGCGACCAGGTCGCGGCCTGCGTCGCGGCTGCCTCCATCATCGCGAAGGTCACCAGGGACCGGATCATGGTGGAGCTCCATGAGCGTTATCCCGAGTACGGCTTCGATGTTCACAAGGGCTACGTGACCCGTGCGCACGGCAGGGCGCTGGAAGTGCACGGTCCGTGTCCTGAGCATCGTTTCTCCTACGTCAATGTCGGGCGTGCCTTGCGCAACAATGGAGAGGTGGTCCTGGAGGAGGAGACCGAGGGGGAGCTCCCCGATGAGGACCGCACGGAAGGGGCACGAGCGTGAGCGCGGAGGATCTCGAGAAGTACGAGACCGAGATGGAGTTGCAGCTCTATCGCGAGTACCGCGACGTCCTCGGGCTGTTCAGCTACGTCGTCGAGACCGAGCGGCGGTTCTACCTCACGAACTCGGTCGACCTCCAGGTGCGCAGCGTCGACAACGGCGAGGTCTTTTTCGAGGTCACCATGCAGGACGCGTGGGTCTGGGACATGTACCGCCCGGCCCGCTTCGTCAAGAACGTTCGAGTCGTGACGTTCAAGGACGTCAACGTCGAGGAGTTGGCGAAGAGCGAGTTCGAACTCCCCGCCGAGCAGTAGCCACCCCCTAGCACGACCGCTTCCGCTGAGTTGGTGATCGCTGGAGCAAGAGGACGCCCTCGTCCACCCAGGTCGACGCCTCACCGTGCGATCGCCGACCCCTCTCGGAAACATCGCCGCGAGTGGGAACGGCCGACCCCCGGCGGGTCTTGACCCACGAAAAGCCGTCGCCTGGCCGCCCTGGCATAACAAGCCGCGCAAGCACCCCTTCCACTTCCCGAGACCGCCCCAGACGCGGTGGCCGACCGCTACCGCCGCCACCGCCGCCACCGCCGAGGCCGCCGAGGCCGCCGAGGCCGCCGAGGCCGCCGGCATCGCCGAAGTCGCCGATACCACCGAGGTCGCCGATACTGCCGAGGTCGCCGAGGCTGTCGATACTGGCGAGGCCGTCGACAGCGCCGACGCGGCCGAGGCTGTCGATACTGGCGAGGCCGTCGATACCGTCGCCACCGGCGAGGCCGCCAGGGTCCTCGATACCGCCGCCGCCGGCGAGGCCGCCAGGGTCGGCGACAGCGCTGACACCGCAGGCACCCCGAGCACCGCAGCGGCCGGTTGGTGAGGAGCCGGAGTTGCAGTCCACCTGTTGCCCGACTCGGCGTCGCCGGTGACCGTCGGGAGCACGCTGGCGGGGGACTGCACCACCACGCCCTTGTCGCCGTGCAGGCGCTTTGTGCCTTTCGCTGAGGCGCGGCGCGGGACGCGCTTCAGGGGATTTGGTCTTCGCTGAAGGGTGGAGGCAACGCGGCCGGAGGTCAGAGTCATCGGGGCTCCAGTGGATGGTCGTTTCCGATGCGGGGGAGGTCGGGAGGGTCGACCGCCTGTGTAGGTGGGGGGCTGTTCGACCTGCCGGACTTCGTCAGGCGCCAGCCGGCGGACGTGCGCTCTATGAATCCGCCTGCGGCGAGCAGGCCGAGCTTGGCGTTGACGGTGTTCAGGTCAACACCCGCCTTGACGGCGAGCTGGGCGGGTCCGGCCGCGCCGCGGGCTGGGAACGCCTCCAGGACGGAGCGGGTGACCCGTTCCAGACGGTCGCGAGGCAGGACGGGAGTGGCCGGCGGCGGGGCCAGGTCGGTGCCGATGCGGCCGACGGCCTCCACGATCTCCTCGGGGCGGGTCACGAGGGTGGCGCCCTCCTCACGCAGAAGACGGTGGCAGCCGATCGAGGAGCGAGAGGTGATCGGGCCCGGCACCGCCATGACCACACGGCCGAGTTTGGCCGCCCAGCCGGCCGTGTTGAGGGCACCGCTGCGCGCCTCCGCCTCGACGACGACCGTGCCCCTGGAGAGGGCCGCGATCACCCGGTTGCGGACGAGGAAGCGGAGGCGGTGCGGGTGGGTGCCCGGCGGTGACTCGCTCACGAGGAGAGAGCGCCGCGCCATCTCGGCGAAGAGCCCCTCGTTGGACGCCGGGTAGGGGACGTCCACGCCGTTCGCCAGGACCGCGACGGTCGGGCCGTCGGCGGCCAGGGAGCCGCGGTGGGCCGCCGCGTCGATGCCGAGGGCGCCGCCGGAGATCACCGACCAGCCCTGGTCGGCGAGTTCGGAGGCGAAGTCGGCGGCGGCGCGAAGCCCGTAGGGGGACGCGGCGCGGGAACCGACGATGGCGACCGAACGCAGGCAGCTGTACCGCAGGTCGCCGGGGCCGTGCAGCCACAGGGCGTACGGGCGGCCGGCGCCGAGATCGTCGAGGGTCGTCGGCCATTCGGGGTCTCCCGGGCAGATGAGGCGGCCGCGGAACCGTGCGCAGACGGCCATGTCCTGATCGGGCTCCGCTGCGATGAGCCGGATCCGCCAGTTGTCCAGACGCCGGACCTCCTGAGGGGTGGCTGACATGCCCTGGGGGAGCCGGGTGGTCCGGATGGCCTCCAGCGCGCCCTCGGGGCCGCAGTGGTCGATCATCCGGTTGAGGAAGTCGTCGCCGGGTTCCGCGACCGCGGTCAGGGTGGCGCGGGCGGTTCGCTCGTCGCTCATTGGCGCCCCGCGGACCAGAGGGTGAGCGCGCCGCCGACGTCGTCCGGCCCGGGCTCGTCGTGGCCTGCCAGGTCGGCGATGGTCCAGGCCACCCGGAGGATCCGGTCGAGGCCGCGCGCGCTGAGCGTGCCGCGTTGGAGGGCTTCGTCGGCGCCGTGCATCGCCTCCTGAGGTGGCGTGAACCGGCGGCGCAGTTCCGGGCCGGGGACCTCGGAGTTGGACCGCCATGGCGTGCCGGCCAGGCGTCTCATCGTCCGTTCGCGGGCCAGCATGACCCGTTCGGCCACCACCTTGCTCGACTCGGCGAACTCCAGGTCGTAGCGGAGTTCGGCGCGGCTGGCCGGGGTCAGCTCCAGTTTGAGGTCGATGCGGTCGAGCAGCGGGCCGGACACCCGGCTGGCGTACTTGCGGCGGACCCCTGGGGCACAGGAGCAGTCGATCTGTTTCGCTGCGGCGCACGGGCACGGATTCGCCGCGAGGACCAGGGTGAACCGGGCGGGGAAGTGTGCGATGCCCTCGATGCGGCTGATTCGCACCTCGCCTTCTTCGAGCGGTTGCCGCAGGGCGTCGAGTGTCCCGGCGATGAACTCCGGCGCCTCGTCCAGAAAGAGGATTCCCCGGTGGGCCAGGGAGACCGCGCCCGGTTGGAGCACGCGGCCCGAGCCTCCGCCGACCATCGAGGCGCGGGAGGCCGTGTGGTGCGGTGCGTAGAACGGGGGTTGCGTGATCAAGGGCTGGCCTGGCCGGAGGGTCCCGGCGACAGAGTGGATCGCGGTGACCTCCAGGGCGACCTCCGGTTCGAGGGGCGGCATCAGCGTCGGGAGCCGCTCCGCGAGCATCGTCTTCCCGCAGCCCGGCGGGCCGGCGAAGAACAGGTGGTGCCCTCCCGCGGCGCTGATCTCCAGGGCGCGGCGGGCCTCGGCCTGACCCCGGACATCGGCCAGATCCAGATCGGGCGGGATGTCCTGTTGCCGAAGGCCGAAGCCTTTGGGAGGTGAGGGGGAGTCCTCCTCTTCCTCCTCGAAAGGCGGTGGCTCGTCGCGCAGTAAGCACAGCAGCCCGCGGAGCGTGCTCGCGGGCACCACCTTCGTGTCAGGGACGAGTTCGGCCTCCTCGGCGTTGGCGCGCGGGACGACGACCGTGCGGTACCCGCCGTTCACGGCGGCCAGCACCGCGGGCAGCACGCCTTGGGCGGGGCGTACGCGCCCGTCCAGGCCCAGCTCGCCGATCAGCACCATCTCCGCGCAGCTGCGCGGAGGGACCACCTCCGCCGCCCCGAGTAGCGCTATCGCGATGGCCAAATCGAAGGTCGCTCCCTTTTTTGGCATGCTCGCCGGGAACAGCGAGACGGTGACATGGCGGTTGGGCCAGTCCTCGCCGGAGTTGAAGATCGCCGCCCTGACGCGGTCGCGGGCCTCGCTGAGGGCCGTGTCCGGAAGGCCGACGAGGTGCAGGCCCGGGACGCCGCTGGTGATGGCCGCCTCGACGTCCACGACGAACCCGTCCACGCCGACGAGGGAGACCGAGCGCGTTCTGGCCAGCGTCATCTAGCACACCTCCTTCAGATGATCGATCGCGAAGTCGTCGCCGTCGCCGATCAGGCCGAGCGCGTCCACCCGCATGGGGGCGCCGCTGACGCCGTGCGCTGCGGCCCACCGCCAGGCCAGCCGCCGTAACCGGGCGGCCTTGTCGACGGTGATCGCGTCGAAGGGATCACCGAAGCGGGCCGACCGGCGGGTCTTCACCTCGCACACGACGTGCCGTCGCCCGTCATGGGCGATGATGTCCAGTTCCCCTTCGGGGCACCGCCAGTTGCGGTCGAGGATCGTCCAGCCGAGTCCGGTCAGGTACCGGACGGCGGCGTCCTCGCCGCGGCGGCCGAGGTTGATGTGGGCAGTCATGGGCCTCACCTCCGGACTTCGACAGTGCCGGAGTCTCGCGGAACGTAGTCAGAGAATGACGTTCTGTGGATAACGCGGGGGAGCTTCCGGGTGATTCGCTCGAAACCGAGGTTCGGTACTTGCTTCGGACGGGGCCTTGCCGCAGCGTGACGCCTGTGACCAACGCGCTGGAGGACGCCGTCGCCGAGTTCGGCCGTCACCTGCGCTCCGAGCGGGACGTCTCGCCCCATACCCTGCGGGCTTATCTCGGGGATCTCGCGGACTTCTGCGCTTACGCCGCCCTTGCCGGCCTGACGGAGCCGACCGAACTTGATGTCTCGGTGCTGCGGGCATGGCTCGCCCGTCAGCATGCGCTTGGCCGATCCCGGGCGACCCTGGCCCGACGAACGGCGGCAGTCCGCGCGTTCACCCGCCATCTGCACCGGCGGCGGCTTCTTGAAAGCGACCCCGGTTTGCTGCTGGGCACGCCTAAACGACGGCGTGATCTCCCTACCGTCCTCACCCAGGACGATGCGGCGCATCTTCTGGACACAGTGGATGCCGAAGGGCCCATGGGGCTTCGTGACCTGGCCGTCCTAGAGGTTCTCTATGGCACGGGAGTCCGTGTGAGCGAACTGTGCGGGCTCGATGTCGACGACCTGGACACCGGGCGCAGGACCGTTCGAGTGCTGGGTAAAGGCGGACGTGAGCGCACGGTTCCTCTAGGAGAGCCCGCCGTCCGCGCCGTTCAGGATTGGCTACGCGCCGGACGACCGGAGCTCGTGACCCAGAACAGCGGCCCCGCCCTCTTCCTTGGGGCACGCGGAGGCCGCTTGCATCCCACGAGCGCCCGGCGAATCGTCCACACGCGGATCTCGGAGGTAGGGCAGATTCCCGACCTCGCTCCGCACGGCCTACGGCACTCGGCCGCCACCCACCTTCTCGAAGGCGGCGCCGATCTGCGCAGCGTGCAAGAGATCCTCGGTCACGCGTCCTTGCAGACGACCCAGATCTACACGCACGTATCAGCCGAACGCCTGAAGCAAGTCCACCGCCAAGCCCACCCCCGCGGCTCCCGCTCCGACTAGCAACAAGAGCAGGCGGCGCACTACGTCCTACGAGCTGCCCGAGCCCGGACCGGCTCCCACCGGAGCAGGGCCATTTACCTGCGGGCCGCCTAGCGCGCCGCCGCCCGGAACGGGCCGACGATAGCGCCACCGGCCAGTTCCGGGCGAGCCCGGGAGCTGGACGGGGCGAGCAGGCCCTGCCCGGCGGCGCTCGCCGCCTGGCTGCGCCGGCGTGCCCATGCAGCGCACGCCGCCTCGCGCTGCGCGGCCCTTCCACCAACGCGGCACGGCTTGCGTCCCCCTTTGGAGAGTCGGCGGCCGGGGAAGCGCTGGTGCAGTACCTCCGGAAAAGCGTGCGCTGCGCCGATCCTGTGACTCTTCGCCCGTCTTACGTAGGGGAGCCTGACCATCCGGAACGCGTGGAGCCGGAAGGCGGGGGGACTGGTGGGGCATCTCCGACGGAGCGTGGAGCGCGTTATTGCTGTGAGTTGTCGATCGTCCTGGGCTGGGCAGCTGGCCGCCCGGCTCGGGGTGGAGCCGGGCGGCGGGACGTGATCGGTCAAGGAGCGCGGCGTAGGTGGCGTTCCTGGGAAAGGTTGATGACGCCCGGCGGCTGACGGCGGCGCCGGTGCAGTCGGAAGCGGAGGCGGGTCCGACGCCAGACGAAGGCCAGGGCGAGAGACAGGAGCATGCCCGATAGTGCTCCGCCCGTGGCTGTGGCAGCGTCGCGCAGGGCCATTCTGGGCTGCGGAGACGGCGAAGCAAGGGGAGGGGGCGCCGCCGTCGGTGTGGGCGGTCGCCAGAGAGGCAGGAGTCGTACCTGGCGCTGGACGAGGTTGAGCGGATTCAGGTACAGGGCACCACGGCGCAGACCCCAGTGCAGGCACGTCACGGGGCAGTGGAGCATCCCCCGTTCCAGGACGCCGATCCGCGTGCCGGACGTGACGCGGCGGCCAGTGCGGACGCTGGGCCGGACGGGCAGGTACGTGGTCCGCAGGACGCCGTGGTCGATCGTCACGACGCCTCGGCCCGCCAGATCGTCGGCGTACGCGACGCGACCGGGCCCGGCGGCGTAGACGGCCTGCCCCGGACGCGCCGCGAGATCGACACCGCGGTGGCCCGCGCCCCATGGGACGGCCGGGGGCGAGAAGCCGCGCACCACTCGTGGGGCCGGCGGGCCTAAAGGCCACCGCCAAGTGTCCAGGCCGGGCGACCCGATGGCGATCATGCACGTGAGGAGCAGCGAGAACACGGTCATGGACCGAACCCTGCCTGGCGACGCCACGGCTCGTCGACGGGGTTCGCCAACTGTGGATAACCGCGGGAATCGATGAGGCCCGGCCACCTTCGCGCCCTGATAATCTGTAGGTGTGTCCGAGAGGGCACCGGTCAGGGCCAGGCCGTCGTCGTTCCGCTCCAGGGCGGGCGGCGAGAAGCCGCTCCCAGAGCGGAACGGACCCAGACCCGGCAACGGGTCACAGCCGCCTGGAGGTATCCCGGCGGCTGATTTCACGCGTCCGCATGCCACCGCGAACTGGTGGGGCGCAGTCCCTCGGTCCGTCGCCTCGGCGACGGTGGGGCAGCACCCGGGCGCAGGCAGACAACCAAATGTGGCCCGACAGGGTCAGAGAAGGAGAACACGGGCAATGGCACCCGTCGTCACCATGCGGCAGCTCCTCGAGAGCGGCGTCCACTTCGGCCACCAGACCCGCCGGTGGAACCCGAAGATGAAGCGCTTCATCCTCACCGAGCGCAACGGCATCTACATCATCGACCTGCAGCAGTCGCTGTCCTACATCGACCGCGCGTTCGAGTTCGTCAAGGCCACGGTCGCCCACGGCGGGACGATCCTGTTCGTCGGCACCAAGAAGCAGGCCCAGGAGTCCATCGCCGAGCAGGCGACCCGGGTCGGCATGCCCTACGTCAACCAGCGCTGGCTGGGCGGCATGCTCACGAACTTCTCCACCGTCCACAAGCGGCTCACCCGGCTCAAGGAGCTGGAGGAGATCAACTACGACGACGTGGCCGGTTCCGGCATGACCAAGAAGGAGCTCCTCGGCCTGCGCCGCGAGAAGGACAAGCTGGAGCGCACCCTCGGCGGTATCCGCGACATGGCGAAGGTTCCCAGCGCCATCTGGATCGTGGACACCAAGAAGGAGCACATCGCGGTCAACGAGGCCAAGAAGCTCGGCATCCCGGTCGTGGCCATCCTCGACACCAATTGCGACCCCGACGAGGTCGACTACCCGGTCCCGGGCAACGACGACGCCATCCGCAGCGTCAGCCTGCTGACCCGCGTCGTGGCCGACTCCGTCGCGGACGGCCTCATCGCCCGTGCGGGCGCCGCGCCCGGTGGCGACGAGAAGCCCGCGGAGGGTGCGGCGGCCGCCGGCAGCGAGCCCCTGGCCGAGTGGGAGCGCAACCTGCTGAAGCCCGGCGAGGCCGACGGCACCGCGGAGGCCCCGGCCGAGACCGAGGCTCCCGCCGAGGCCGCCGCCGAAGCTCCGTCCGAGGCCCCCGCCGAGGCGCCGTCCGAGGCTCCGGCCGAAGCTCCGGCGGAGGCCGCCGCGGACACCGAGGCCGCTCCGGCCGAGGAGGCCCCGAAGGCCGCCGAGGCCGAGCAGGCTTGATCCCGCGGCTGAAGTACTGCTCCGGGTGCGACAGGTTCATCTCGTCCAGCACGACGAAGAACGGACGGTCCGCGTGCGCGGGGCTTCCT